>CAKKRA010000307.1 GCA_919902475.1 Nitrospiria bacterium | reverse complement strand
TGTCGGGTTTGATACGGGGGTTGCTTTAATGCAAGGCTAAAGCCTTGCCCTACATTGGGCGAACACAAGGTTCGCCCCTACATTTTCCCCCTCACCCTTACCCTCTCCCACAAGGGGAGAGGGGATGCGGGGAGTGTGCTTTTGTAGGCACGGTTTTAACCGTGCCTACAGGCTTTCGGTTGTTTGTAGGGACATGCCATGGCATGTCCCTACTTTAAGGGTTCTTGAATCGCCGATAACATTTCCCGGCTTAGAACCCGATACGCAGGGACTTCAGCCTTAAAAGTATATTGAATGAGGTTACTGCGCTGAAAAATAAGATTATGACAACGATGGTTAAAATGACCAATGCCCAAATCTTCATGGCATCCCCCACCACCAAAACCGCTGCCAAACAGTAATGCCCGATTTTTCATATCTCCCTTTAAATTCCCCCTATACTTTAAAATAATTGCAATTATAGTGCCAGATGGGACAATCTGAATATTTCCTTTATTTATCAGCATATTAGAAATGGCGTGTCATGGCACGCCATTTTCTTAAGCATATCTTTTTCTCAATTTATGAAAAATTTTTCCACTTTTATCCAATTAACTTCCTACTTGCAATTATTCTCCCTTACCTTTTTTTTGTCTATCCCATGCCCTCCCGAACTGCTGACAGGCAGGCGATAGGCGTGCCCAAAGCAGAGATAGGGATGTTGACTTTAAGCGATTAATGTGGTAGATTGAGGCTATGAAAAAGAGTGTTGTCATAGCTGCTTTAATCACCACACTGTTTGCCCCTTCCATTGTTTTTTCTGCTGAGACAATGCCTAATAGAGAAATCGTGGAAAGGCTCATAAAACTGGAGGAAGGGCAGAAGGCAATTCTCAGGGAACTGGATAAGCGCTTTGAGGCTGTAGATAAACGCTTTGAGGCTATAGACAAAAGGTTAGACCAGATGGTAAATATCTTTATTGCAATTGTTGCAGCCTTCTCTGCAATAGTAGCAACCACTATCAGCTTTGCCATCTGGGATAGGCGAACTATGATAAGACCCTTTGAGACAAAGGTTAAAAAGATAGAGGATGAAATTACAGAAAACCGCACTAAACTCAATGACCTGCTTAATGCCTTCAAAGCGCTTGGGAAGACCGATAAAAAGGTTGCTGGGATTCTGAAGAGATTTAATCTCCTGTAAGATACACGTCTATCAAAAACATTGCAGGCTAACATCTCTGCCCTCCTGAAAACAATCTTTAAAGGACGCTCTCTTCAAGACCTTGAAGCACTCCTTTTATTCCTGCTATCTCCCACTTAACAAGGCCGACATCAGGCGTAAACCAGTAATAGTTCTTTACCACATCATCCACATCTTCAATCACTTTATAACACTTGTAAACGCCAGCAGGAATAATAATATCCTCTGAAGCTACAACATTATATGAATGAACCTTTTTCCCTATTCTTTCTATCCAACTGTCGCCAATAGAAAAAGATATACCTCTGCCTGTCTGACCGGTCTTATACACAATGGGCGAAAACTGATGGCTGTTATTTCCATTATTACCATTGCCATTTACCCTTTCCCACCTCTTGATAAGCATCCCATTACCCCCCTTTTTATTCATAACAAGTGTATTAGTATTCAAAATTGCACCTCCTTTCTCCCTTAAAGTGTCCAAGTGTCAGAGCGTCAAAGTATCAATGTTTTTGTTTTGACCCTTTATGATACTATGACTCTGTGATGCTTAGCGCTTCCAGTTTCTGGCAGTAAATATATCTCTACACGCATCTGACTTCAAGCGCCTATGCGACAGATTTTTGTCGTCTGGCCGACATTTTTATAAAATTTTATTTTTTTAAATTTCCCTGATGCTGGAGTCAGGATATAAGAAAGATGGGTCTTATACAATCGCCTTAAAGGGGTATTTAATGGGTATGGGGGAGCAAGAGCTAAGAGCCAAGAATAAAGGGCATTCTCTATGCTCTATGCTCAGATGATGCCTTTTTTTCTTGCAGTTGTAAGGGCTTCCTGCCTGTTTTTGACATGGAGCTTTTCGTAGATTTTCTTTATGTGGGTGTGGACTGTATGAGGGCTTATACTTAGCTTCTCTGCGATTTCTTTATATGCGAGTCCGTTTTCTGTACATTTTACTATCTCTTTTTCCCTGTGACTTAACAGATATTCTTCGCTCGCCCCTTCGTCCTGAAATTCCATTATCAATTTTCTTGCGATTTTAGGGCTCATGGGCGCTCCGCCCTGATAGAGGCTGTGAAGCGCCTCAATAAGCTCTCTCGGCGAGCTGCCTTTTAAGATATATCCTGATGCGCCTGCTTTTATTGCAGAAAATACATTATTCCTGTCCTCAAATACAGTATGCGCCATTATCTCAATCTCAGGCCTGCCTTCTTTTATTTTTTTTATCAGTTCAATGCCTGACATGCCGGGCAGTCCGAGGTCAACAAGCATGATATCAAAGGAAAGCTTTTTAAAAGCAGGCAATGCCTCTTCAGCAGAGCCCCATGCGCCTAAAATAGTTATATTCTTTTCTCCGCTCAAAAGGAGCTTGAGGTTCTCACGCAAAAGTGGGTCGTCTTCTACAATTGCAATATTCATAATTAAAAATCCTAAATTCAAAATCCCAAACAAATTCAAAAATTGTAAGTATGTCATTCCTGCGTGCCTCTGGCAGGAATCCATGTCTTACACCCATGACAGAAACATTCAGGAGCAGGCTGGATTCCCGCTCAAAAACGCTGCGGGAATGACAGGAAAAGTTTTAGATTGCAATACATTATCACTATGGCTGCCCCAACTCCATACCCTTATCAGGGTATTTTATGGGTATAGGTATCTCAAGTGTTACACAGGCGCCGTTATCAGATATGATTGTCAACTGACCGCCGAGCTCTTTTGCCCGAACAGTCATATTTGAAATACCCCTGCCCCTTCCTTTCTCATCCTCTTTGAAACCTATCCCATCGTCTTTTATGGCAAGGGTAATATTAGCAGTGTTTACTGACAAGGCGGCCTCTACAGATTTTGCCTTTGAATGCTTCACTATATTGGTAAGAGCCTCTTTAAAGGTTCTGAAGATATTCAAATAGAGAAGGCTGCTCGCCTGTTCTCTGACATCCTCAACAGATGACTTCATATTAAAAGACATATTGTGTGGTTCAATCATGCTGCTGCCAAAGCCCCTGAGTTCTGCTATCAGGCTCCGCCAGCTTGTCTCCTTGACATCCAGGCTGTATATAAGACTCCTTATCTCTGAGAGGCCCTCCTTTGCAAGCTCTGATATTGTCTTGAGTGTATTCCTTGCCTCTTTAATGGATGACCTGCTCTGCGCCATTTCAGATAGCAGTTTGATATTTGTAGTTATGCCGCCTATGCCGTCATGCATGTCTTTCAGCATCTTCTCTTTCTCTGCCTGATATTTTTGCATATCTTCTGTCATCTTATTAAAGGAATCTGCCAATTTGCCTATTTCATCCCTTGATTTTACATCTATCTTATATGTGAGGTCTCCTGCTGCCGCCCTCCTTGTCCCGTCAATTAAGGCATAGACTGGCGTGAGCAGTCTTTTTGTAAATATGAGTACAACAGCTATTATTGGAATTGCTACTATTATTCCAGCAAGGAGGGTATAATTGATTGCTGTAATGACTGCCTTGTCAAGACCACCTTCAAGTTCTTTAGTCATTTCTGCAATAGTATTTTGAATCCCCCCGGTAGAAAATCCAATTCGCACAACAGCCAGCTTTTTCTGGCCGAGAACAATGGGTGATGCAATATCAATAATATTGCCTTGCTTCTGAACCAGCATCTCGCTGGCAGCAATTGCCTTTTTTGTGAGCTCATCATCAAGCGCTTTTCCCATCAGCTCAGCCCCCCTTGTTTCAGACCCTTTAACATCAGCAGCCAAAAGCCTGCCCTCTTTATCATGAACATAAATATAGCTGATGTCCTTTTCTATGGTTGTCATGATAATATACCTTACCTCAAAGATGTCAAAATTATACATTGGCTGGATAAGCCTGTTAGACAGAAGGACTGTCATGGCGCGCGATTTGGCCTCCCATTCAGCCTGCAAGGAGGTCTTCATAAGGGCTTTGGAGTCTTTTCTGACATCAGAGAGATTCTTACGGTCAAGGTTAATTACGATGCCTATAAAAATCACTGCTGTTAGTAATATTAAAAAGATGCTAAACAAAACAAGCTTTGTTTTGATACTGTTAAATTTAAGCATTTTTATTGAAATCTCTCTCCGCTAACTTTCAATTGCTTTTCAATTTCTGTCATGAAATTCCATGAGCCGTCCTCTGGCTCAATAAATTTGTTAAACTCATATGACTTAAGCGCCTCTCTCCCCGCCTCACTCTTATCCATCATAAGAAATTCTTCCTTAATCCTCTCCACAAGCCTTTTGTCAAGCCCCGGCCTTACAAGCACTATAAACTCAGGCCTCTTCTGAGACTCATAAATTATCCTAAAATCTTTTTTGTAAGACTGTGGGACATCCTTAGGCGATACCCATGCAAGATTGCTTAATGCCCCGGCAGCAGCCTTTTTATAGAATACCCAGCTTGAGATATTCAGCTCTGAGCCTGCAAAGACATAACCTACCTTATCTTTAGGAACAATTGAATTAAAAGAAGAGAGCTCAATCATTTCAAGCCCCTTTGCCTTCAGACCAATCTGAGGGAGAAAATAGCCTGAGTTTGAGCCGGGATCCTTAAAGGCAACCAACTTTCCTTTCAGGTCTTCTATCTTTTGTATGCCGCTGTCTTTTCTAACAATTATAAGGCTGTTATATTCTCCAACGCCTTCCCTCCATATAGTAAGAATCGGGACTGCGTCCGCCTCAACCTTTAATAAGGTGGCTATAAGCGGGCTCTCAAATATAATGTCTATATTCCCTTCTTTAACAAGCCTGATGAGGCTTGAGACCTTATTATCACCAGCAAGAACAACCTCGCCTCGTTCAATGCCGATATCCTTAAGCTTAGCTGATAGATAAGTTATGATTGGTTCAAGCTTCTTCTGCTGGCTGATTACATCATTAGTAGCCCTGCCGATTGAAAGGACTTTCTTTTTGGGAGGCTCTAAGCAATAGAGTGAGTCAGGTGACAAGAAACCAAAGAATAGTATCAGGCACAAAATAATTATTTTATGCATATCCCTCACTCCGTATCAGTTTAATATAATGATAAATCAACCATTACCTTTTGTAAAGATATTTAGAATATCCTTGTCCCAGCCCGCAGCGCCCATTATGATAAGCCGTTTTTTCATTTATTAGGGTTCTATTCTTTTAATCCCCTCTATTGCATCAAAGTCTTTATCATAGGAATAAATCTCGCTGTAGTCATAATATTTTACAAACTCTGCATTGTAGGCGTCAATGTAATCAATATTCTTTCTGCTGTAAAGGACAATGGCATCTGCGATAATATCCTTATCAGGGATATGCAGGCTTTCAGTAGCAACTATGATTGAAATCTTTTCAATAACATCTGCCTTTGATAGTTTATAATATGAAAGCAGTGTCCATATCAGCTCAGCAATTACGATTCCGGATGTTGCGAGGGCTATCCTGCCATCAACTGCTTTTTTAAAGAGCTCTCTGCATTTGTCAAATTTAGAGCCATCGTCTTTGGTTAAATACCTGAGAAATATATTTGTATCAACAAATTTCTTAATCATCAGCCTACCTTCCTGTTGCTGCTTTTTTAGCAATCTTTTTTCTCACATCTTCCCTGACCTTGCGGAAATCTATTGGCTTTTCCTCATCAGTGAGGCTTACTGACCCGGCAATATCCAAAATATTGCCCCGCAGAGGCTTGATAACAGCCTGATTACCCTCAACAACAATAATAACCTTTTCTGACGGCTTAAGGTTTAAGGCCTTTCTTATCTCTTTCGGTATAGTCATCTGACCTTTTGATGTTAATACTGCAATTGGCATTATTTCCTCCTTTTTATTTTTTTATTACATTATATAATTATTCCTACTTTGGTGTCAAAGGATTTCTACTGAAAAAGGGGCGGATTTGAAACCCGCCTCTGCTGCTCAAAAAGATATTGTAAATTATCATTTGTTCTGATAAAGTTAGTAGTTAGTTTGTAGTATTATGCATTACAGAAGGATTACCATAATAAGCGCAGCAGTGATAATCATCCTTGCTGCATTAAATAAAAGCTGGGCAGCATATTCTGCTGCAGCGATCTTTTTAATCTGGTTTGCCCTGTCATGGTACGGGGTATTCAATGTAAGAAGCCAGTTTATTGGAAAGAGCTATTGGCGCGGCAATAGAAATGAAAAGAAGATTGCCCTTACTTTTGATGACGGTCCTTATGAGCCTTATACATCACAGATTCTTGACATATTAAAAAGATACAATATCCTTGCCACCTTTTTTCTAATCGGCAAGAATATTGAGCGCTATCCTGAGGCTGTAAAGCGGATACAGGAGCAAGGACATGAAATAGGCAATCACACATATACTCACAGAAGATTCTTTTACACCCTCTTTCCTGCAATAAGACATGACATAAACAGGTGTCAGAATCTGATTAGAAATATTACAGGCATTAATACAAACCTTTTCAGGCAGCCCCTTGGATTCAGAAACCCGAGCATTGTAAAGATGGTTGAAGACCTGAATATGCACATGATTGGCTGGACATTCAGGACATATGATGGAACAGATCAGAATCCTGAGCGGATAATAAAGAGGGCATTGGATAATGTTTCAAACGGCGCAATTATTGTTATGCACGACGGATGCGACAAGGAAAACAGGAAAAAGGATGGAACGGTTGAAGCGCTTCCAGTAATCTTAGAGAGGTTTATAAAAGACGGTTATAAGTTTGTTAAAGTATCCGAGCTTCTTAGCATTAGCCCTGTTATTAGTGATCAACCCCTCACCCTCCCCTCTCCCACAAGGGGAGAGGGTAAAGGGGATAAAATAAGGAAAGCTGTATAGATGAAGATAAAAATAATATCTCCCCGCTGGCCGGAGCACAGCATCTGGAGACAGATGCACTTCAGATTTCCAACATTAAATCTTGCAACGCTCGCAGGACTTACGCCTCAGGAATATGAAGTGGCAATAGAGGATGAAAATATTGAAGACATAAATTATGATGATGATACAGATATAGCAGCTATTACAGCTATGACCCCGCTTGCGCCGAGGGCTTATGGGATTGCAGACAGATTCAGGGAAAAGGGGAAGAAGGTTGTTCTTGGGGGATTTCATGCAACATGGATGCCTGAGGAGGCAATTCAACACGCAGATGCAGTTGTGCAGGGTGAGGCAGAGGGCGTCTGGCCAAAGGTATTGGATGACCTGAAAAAAAACAGGTCGCAGAGGTTTTACAAAAACAGCGCTCTTCCGCAGGTATCAGATCTGATTATTCCACGTCGTGACCTTCTTATGCAAAAGAGCTACTTCTTTATCAATCTTGTCCAGACAACAAGGGGCTGCCCATATGACTGCAAATTCTGCTCTGTCACTGCATTTTATGGCGGCACATACAGATTCAGGCCGGTAGAGGAGATTGAAAAAGAGGTACAGGGATTAACAACTGGAGCAGGATTTGTCCTTTTTGTGGATGACAATATAGTCGGCAATACGCTTTATGCAAAAAAACTATTTACCATGCTAAAGGAACAGAAACGGAGATGGGTCAGTCAGGCGTCTGTAACAATTGCAGAAAACCCTGAGCTGTTAAAACTTGCATCTGAAAGCGGGTGTCATGGGTTATTCATGGGCTTTGAAACATTGAATCAGGATAATCTTAATCTCATGGGAAAACCATTCAACAAGATACAAAAATACAAAGACATCATCTCAAAGCTCCATGACCACGGCATTGGCGTTCATGGCTCTTTTATCTTTGGATACGATTATGATGACAAGGGTGTGTTTGAAAGGATAGTCAGTTTTGCAGAGGATGCAAGACTTGATGCAGCATTTATGCCTGTGCTTACGCCATTTCCAGGAACAGAGATTTATAAGCAGATGGAGGCAGAGGGAAGGATAATTGAAAGGGACTGGTCAAAATATGATATGGAGCATGTTGTTTATAAGCCAAAGGGCATGACGCCGGAAGAGTTACAGCAAGGACACGACTGGGCAAACAGCAGGTTCTATTCCTATCCATCCATCTTAAAGAGGATTGGAAATCTAAGAAGAAGCCTCATGGTCTTTGGGCCGATGAACTGGGATTTAAGAAGAGCATGGAAGAAGGTGCTGACAGCCTCGTAAGAACACCCGAAACGGAGAAAGGGCGAAGGGGAGAAACGGGGAAGTTTTACTGTCTCCGCTTCACAGTTTCCCCGTTTCACCGTTTCAGTATTTTCTCGCATCCGGGGCTTTTTACTTTGCCGTCTTAAGTGCTATCTTAATATAAGGCTATTATAAAGTCGCTCTTGTTTTTTCCATGATATTATGCTAAATTCCCTGCATGCTTACTAACGAACTGTTAGAATCCTCAAAAAAATATATTATGAACACCTACAACCGATTTCCTGTTGTGTTTATTAAAGGAAGAGGGGTAAAGGTCTTTGATTCTGACAACAGGGAGTATCTTGATTTTGTGGCAGGCATTGCTGTGTGCAACCTCGGCCACTGCCATCCAAAGGTAACTGTTGCCTTTCAAAAGCAGGCGCAGCGCCTTGTGCATATATCAAATCTTTATCATAATGAACCGCAGATAAAACTGGCAAAGCTCCTCGTTGAAAATTCCTTTGCTGATAAGGCATTCTTCTGCAACAGCGGCGCAGAGGCAAATGAGGCAGCAATAAAACTTGTCAGGAAATATGCCAAGGAAAAACTAAAGGGAAACCGCTACGAGATTATTACAATGGAGAAGTCCTTTCACGGCCGCACAATGGCAACCATAACCGCAACAGCTCAGGAGAAGGTGCAGAAGGGCTTTGAACCGCTTCTGCCGGGGTTTAAGTATGCGCCATTTAACAATATAGATGCAGTAAAAAAGGCGATAAACAAAAAAACAGCGGCAGTAATGCTTGAACCTATTCAGGGAGAGGGCGGCGTAAATATACCTGACAATGATTACCTGAAAAAACTCCGCAGGCTCTGCAATGATGAAGGCATCCTTCTTGTTTTTGATGAGGTACAGACAGGCATGGGAAGGACAGGCAGGCTCTTTGCATACGAACATTATGGCATTGAGCCTGATATAATGACACTCGCAAAGGCGCTGGGCAACGGCGTTGCAATAGGGGCAATGCTTGCAAAGGATAGCATTGCAGAGGCATTTACACCGGGAAGCCACGCAACAACATTTGGCGGCAATCCCCTTGCCTGTTCAGCAGCAAATGCTGCACTTGAAACAATAATAGAAGACGGCATCCTTTTTGAGAACTGCGTCAGGATGGGTGATTATCTGACAAAAGGATTAAAAGAATTAAAAAAGGAGCATTTTTTTATTAAAGATATTCGCAGCAAAGGCCTTTTGGTCGGCATGGAGCTGACAATAGACGGAAAAGATATTGTAATGGAATGCCTGAAGGACGGACTGCTTATAAATTGCACAATGGATAAGATTTTGCGTTTTCTTCCTCCATTGATAGTAACAAAGGAGGAGATAGACTCCATGCTGGAGATACTCTATGGAGTATTAAAAAGGATGAAAAAATGAAAGACCTTCTTACAATAAATGCTTTAACAGCAGAGGAAATAGAGGATATACTAACGCTTTCTGCTGAACTTAAAAAAAAGCAAAAGAACAGGCAGATGGATTGCCCGTTGATTGGCAGGACACTCGGCATGTTCTTTGAAAAGCCTTCAACAAGGACGCGGGTCTCTTTTGAAGTAGGCATATACCAGCTCGGCGGACAGGCAATAGTCCTTCCAGTTTCTGATTTGCAGATAGGAAGGGGTGAAACAATTGCTGACACAGCAAGGGTGCTGTCAAGATACATTGACGCAATAGTTATCAGAACCTTTGAACATAAAATTGTAGAGGAGTGGGCAGGCCATGCCTCTATACCAGTGATAAATGGCCTGACAGACATGCACCATCCCTGCCAGGCATTGGCAGATGTATTTACTATTAAAGAAAAGAAGGGAAGCCTTAAGGGATTAAAGCTGACATATATCGGCGATGGCAATAATGTTGCCCATTCTCTTATAGAGATATGCGCAAAGACAGGTGTTGATATAAGTCTCGCCTGCCCAAAAGGATATGAGCCTGATAAGAAGATAGTAAAGGATGCGATAGAGGATGCAAAAAGGCAGGGAAGCAGTATAAATATTATTGCTGACCCGATTAAGGCAGCAAATAATGCAGATATATTATATACAGATGTCTGGGCAAGCATGGGACAGGAAAAGGAGCATAAAAAGAGGCTGAAGATATTTAAAGACTATCAGTTGAATAAAAAATTATTAAAATCTGCAAAGCCTGATGCGCTTGTTATGCACTGCCTGCCTGCGCACAGGGGAGAAGAGATAACAGAGGAAGTTCTGGAAGGGACAAACTCTGTAATATTTGACCAGGCAGAGAACCGGCTGCATACACAGAAGGCAGTAATGCTCAGGTTGATGAAATAGAATACCCCTCCCCTTAGTCCCCTCCCACAAGGGGAGGGGAAACAAGTGGAATTCCCATAATTCCCCCTCCCTTGACGGGAGGGGGTAGGGGGAGGGTGAAAAAGAGGATTTTAATGTGAAAAAAGACAAAATCAAAAAAGTAGTCCTTGCCTATTCAGGCGGACTTGATACATCTGTTGCAATAAAGTGGCTGAAGGAGAATTACAACTGCGAGGTAATTGCCTTTGCAGCAGACTTGGGACAGGGTGAGGAGCTATCGCCTTTACGCAAAAAGGCATTAAAAACAGGCGCGAGTAAAATATACATACAAGACCTGAAGGAGGAGTTTGTCAGGGACTTTATATTTCCCATGCTCCGCGCAAATGCTGTTTATGAGGGGACATATCTGCTCGGCACATCCATTGCAAGGCCGCTGATTGCAAAGCGCCAGATAGAGATTGCGAAGAAAGAGGGCGCTGATGCAGTTGCGCATGGCGCTACTGGCAAGGGGAATGACCAGGTGCGGTTTGAGCTTACATATATGACATTAAATCCAAAGATAAAGATTATCGCGCCATGGAGGGAGTGGTATTTTAAGTCAAGGCAGGAACTGATTGATTATGCAATGGAGCACCACATACCTGTTACCGCAACAAAGGCAAAGCCATACAGCACAGACAGGAATCTGTTTCATATAAGCTATGAAGGCGGGATACTTGAGGACCCATGGTTAGAGCCGCCTGCTGATATGTATACAATGAGCCTGCCAGTTGAAAAGGCGCCTGATAAGCAGGCATATATTGAGATAACATTTAAAAATGGAAACCCGGTTGCAATAAATAATAAGAAGATGTCTCCTGCAAAATTGCTTGCTGAGCTTAACCAGATAGGCGGCAAAAACGGCATTGGCAGGGTTGATATGGTTGAGAACCGCTATGTTGGCATAAAGTCCCGCGGTGTTTATGAAACACCCGGCGGCACAATACTTCATACAGCGCATCGCGCTGTTGAATCCATTACAATGGACAGGGAGGTACTGCACCTGAGGGATTCCCTGATGCCTCGCTATGCAGAACTCGTATATTACGGCTACTGGTTTTCTCCTGAAAGGGAGATGCTGCAAAAGGCAATAGATGAGTCACAGAAAAATGTCACAGGCACAGTGCGGCTGAAGCTGTATAAAGGAAACTGTTATGTAGTCGGCAGGAAATCTTCTGTATCATTATATAAGTCAGAGCTTGCAACCTTTGAAGAGGATACTGTCTACGACCAAAAGGATGCAGAGGGATTTATAAAGCTGAACGCATTGAGGTTGAAGATAAAAAAATGAAGAAGAAACTCTGGTCAGGAAGGTTTTCAGAATCTACAAATAAACTCGTTGATAATTTTACTGCCTCTATCCCATTTGACTGGAAATTATATAAATATGATATTGCAGGAAGCATTGCCCATGCAGGGATGCTTGCAAAGACAGGGATAATTAAAAAGGCAGAGGCAGACAAGATTGTCAATGGGCTTAAGGCAATTGAAAAGGAGATTGATGCCGGCAGGTTTAAATTCTCCATAGAGGATGAAGATATACACATGGCTGTTGAAAAGAGGCTTATATCATTAATTGGCGACACAGGCAAAAAACTCCACACAGCAAGGAGCAGGAATGATCAGGTTGCGCTTGATATAAGGCTCTATCTGAGGGATGAGATTAAAAATATAGTTTTCCTGATTGATAAATTTCATAAAACACTCGTTCTGCTTGCCAAAAAGAATATTGATGTAATCATGCCGGGCTATACACACCTACAGCAGGCGCAGCCGATATTATTTTCACATTACCTTCTTGCATATTATGAGATGTTCAAAAGGGATAGGGATAGGCTTTTGGACTGCTATAAGAGGACAAATATCATGCCCCTCGGCTCTGGCGCCTTGGCTGGCACAACATTTCCCATTGACAGGGGATATACTGCAAAATTCCTTGGCTTTGATGATGTAACAAAAAACAGCCTTGATGCAGTGTCTGACAGGGATTTTATAATTGAATTTTTGTCTGCTGCATCAATAATAATTATGCACCTTTCAAGGATGAGCGAGGAGCTGATTATATGGTCATCATCTGAATTTGGTTTTATTGAGCTTCCTGACGCCTTCTGCACAGGAAGCAGCATGATGCCGCAAAAGAAAAATCCTGATGTCCCTGAGCTTGTGCGCGGAAAGACAGGACGAATATACAGTCATCTCATTTCCATGCTTGTTACTATGAAGGGTTTGCCTCTTGCATATAATAAGGATATGCAGGAGGATAAGGGGCCTCTTTTTGACACAGTGGATACAATTAAGGCATCTCTTGAGATATTTAGTGAGATGATTAAAGGTTTAAAGTTAGACAAGAAGAGGATTGAATCATCAATGGCAGACGGCCTTATCCTTGCAACAGATGTTGCAGACTATCTTGTGCAAAAAGGAGTCCCATTTAGAAGCAGCCATGAGATTGTAGGAAGGATTGTCAGCTTCTGTCTTAAGGGAAAAAGGCCTCTAACAGACCTAATCCTTTCTGAGTGGAAGATGTTTTCTCCAGATTTTAAAGAGGACATCCTTGATTTTGTATCATTTGAAAAGGCTGTTGAAAGGCGGAATCATATCGGCGGCACATCAAAGAAACAGGTGTTAAAGAGGATTAGAGAGATAGAAGAGGTGTAGGGGCAACCGCTATGCCTGCCCTTACAAATAACATTATTGTGTGGAACTTCTTACAAAAACCAAAAATCTTTATTCTCATCGCTATAATCATTTCTATATCCGCCTGCGGCAGGAAGGGAGACCCAATAGTTCCCCGCCTCTCTCCACCTGCGCCAGTCACAGATATAAAAGGATTTACAAAAGATTCATCTGCTATCCTGAATTGGGAGATACCCGCAAAGAATATGGATGGGACAAAGTTAAAAGACCTTTCTAAGTTCACTGTTTTGCGGGCAGATGTCAGTGACAGAGAAACAGGCGGGTGCGGATGCGCATTTGTAAAGATTGCTGTAATTGACATACAAAAACCAGAGCCTTCACTTATAAAGGACAACAATGTAGTATTCATAGATAAGGCAGAGGATCTATTTCCTGCGGGGCTTACCTATAAGATACCTTATAGCTACAAGATTATTGTTGAGGCAAAATCTGGGCTATTAAGTCCAGAATCTGAGGAGATAATCTTGGTGCCAACCAAACCGCCAAACCCGCCTTCCGGATTTAAGGCATCTGTGCAGAATGAGACAGTGATACTGAAATGGGAGCCGTCCAAAGGGGATGTCAAAGGCTACAATATATACAGAAGCAAAACAAAAGGCGCGTATTCTGACACACCTGTTAATAAGGAATTGATCAAGTCAAGTGAAGGCGCTTTTGCAGACATAGGCTTAGAGCCCGGCGCCTATTATTACATTATCAGGGCTACAGATACAATTACCCCTCCTTATAACGAAGGGCCTGATTCAGAGGAGATAGAAATAAGGATTACAAAATAGTCCTTGACGAAACAGGTGAAATTAGCTTATGCTATATGATGTATATTAACATTTAGTTTTAAGGGAGGATGTAATGAAGTTAGCATTAATTTCACCTGAGCTGCAGGATTCCTGCTACAGTTTCTCAAAGAAAGAGGTAACGTCATTTTGGTTTCCACGCCTGAGCCTCACAACACTTGCCGCACATACACCAAGGGATATAGAAGTAAGGATTATTGACGAAGGTGTTGAAAAGATTGATTTTGACATGGATGTAGATTTGGTCGGCATATCTGCAATGACATTTTTGTCGCCAAGGGCATATGAAATATCAGACAAATTCAGAAAGAGGGGCATTAAAGTCGTTCTCGGCGGTATACACCCAACTGCAATGCCTGAAGAGGCAAAACAACATGCAGATGCTGTTGTAATAGGCGAGGCAGAAGAGATATGGCTTACTCTTCTTGAGGATTTTAAAAAGAATAAATTAAAACCATTTTATAAAATGGATAATCTGCCTTCTCTTGACGGCCTTCCTCCCCAGAGGCTTGAGCTTTTAAGACCAGGGGCATACATGACAAATAACTGCCTGCAGGCAAGCAGGGGATGCCCTTATGGCTGTGATTTCTGCTCTGTTACAAACTTCTTTGGAAACACCTTCAGGCTTAGGCCTGTCAAGGATGTTATAGAAGAGATATCTGCGCTTGACGGCAAATTTGTAATCTTTGTTGATGACAATATTGCCGGAAATAAGGCGTATGCAAGGGAGCTTTTTAAGGCGCTAATCCCGCTTAAAAAAGAGTGGGGGAGCCAGGCAAGTATAACATTGGCAAGGGACCCGGAATTATTGGAGCTTGCAGCAAAGAGCGGCTGCACATCACTTTTTGTCGGGATTGAGTCTGTATCACAGGAGACATTGGCAAGCGCCAACAAATCTTTTAATAAAGTAAGCGATTATGAAAAATCAATTAAGATGTTCCATGACAACGGCATATTGATTAATGCAGGGATGATATTCGGATTTGACAATGATGATGAAACTGTATTTGAAAGGACAGTAGATTTTCTCTACAGAAACAGGGTTGGACTTGTCCTTTTCAGCATACTTACGCCATTTCCAGGCACTGGTTTTTATAAGAGATTGGAGAGCGAGGGAAGAATTATTGATAAAGACTGGTCGCATTATGACGGCAGGCATGTTGTATTCCAGCCAAAAAATCTTTCTCCAGAGGCATTGCAGGACGGCTTCCACTGGGCTTATCATAAATTTTATTCTATACCATCTATCCTGCATCGTATACTTCCAACAAAGCAGAACCGTATAGCAAGGCTCTATTTTAACTGGGCATACAGGAGAATGGTAACAAGGGTGCCTAAGGGCGGCATTTCTCCTTTGTCTCCGATACTGAATAGCCTGCATGGGAAACTGCCTGCGATTGAGACAAAGAACCTGATACCAAATACGCTTCATACGATTAAAGAAAAGGTTGGAGAGGTATCAAGCCAGATAGAATCCTTCTTAGAGATCAGGGTCAAGAAGAATGAAAGACTACAGGCAATTCTAATTGAGCTTGAAGGGACACTGGACAAGATTAATGCCAGTGAACTTAAAAAGAGGATTGTAAAGACTGCCCAAAAAACAGGCATGGACATAATCATCAATCTTAAACACCTGAAAGAGGCGACGCCTGCTGCCTTAAATATACTTTTTTCTGAAAGGCTGAAGATATCTGATTCTTTAAAGGTAAAGCTCCTGAACCTAAGCGACTCTTTTAAAGAAAGATTAGAAAACCTTAACCCTGCCTATGTAATAATTGAGGAAAAGGACCTGATAAATTAAATTAGAGGCAAGGGTATAGGCAAGTTTCATGGAACAGCAAGGCTTTAAGTTTCAGGCAGAGATTGAAACCCTCATAGCATATATTGAAGAGGCAAATAGTGTCAGTGAGGCAGATTTCGAAAATTGGTATCTGAACTGCAAGGACAGGGTGCGATTCTTCAGCAACAAACCGCCGACAAAAGACGAATTTATAAAAAAGGCAAACTGCGCATTATTGATGTATAAGAAGATAGGGTAAATTAATCTCACTAAATGCCCGATTAAGTATATGAAATTTAGCCACTTCTATAAATGGCTAAATTTTTACCTCTAATCCATCCTGAAAAACTGCGTGGGTTTGCTTGCATCTGAAGATTTTGTGGGCTCTGAGCCTCTTTTAAATACCTCTATCACTGGATTCTTTGTGTTGTCGCTTGCAAGGAGGCCGTTTTCAGGGTCTATACTTGTAAACACAATATCCTCTGGTATCGTAAAGGCCTCCTCTGGAATCTGATTTAAGGCTGTCTTCATAAACTCTATCCAGATTGGAAGTGCTGCGCGCGCGCCTGCCTCTCCGTGGCCAAGGCTCTTCCTGTCGTCATAGCCTACCCATACGCCAACTACAAGATTCGGCGTATAGCCCATAAACCAGGCGTCTGTAAATTCATTTGTTGTGCCTGTCTTTCCTGCAAGCTGCCTGCCCAAAACCTTTGCCCTCTGGCCTGTGCCGTATTGAATAACATCCTCAAGCATATTTGTAATAAGATAGGCTGTTTCTTTTGAAAGCACAGACTCAGACTTTGCCTCTGTCTCTTCCAGAAGAACCTTCCCCTCGCTGGTTGTAATCAGCTTAATTGACATTGACTCTGCCTTTATTCCCTGATTTGCAAATATGCCGAATACAGATGTAAGCTCATGAAGGGTAACGCTGGATGAGCCGAGTGCAACAGAAAGGTCGTTTGCAAGTGGATTCTTTATTCCAACCCTCTGAGCAAAATCAATTACGCCCCTTGTTCCAACCTTTTCAAGCAATCGTATTGTGGCCACATTCCTTGAATAGGCAAGTGCATTTCTCATGCTTATAAAACCGTGGAATTTCTCATCATAGTTTAAAGGCTTCCAGTCCTTTTCAAGCGTCGGGTCTTCATATACAATCGGCGCATCAACAAGGATTGTTGAAGGCGAAAAACCCATGTCAATTGCAGTGGCATATATTATTGGTTTAAAGGCTGAGCCCGGCTGCCTCTTTGCCTGAATTGCCCTGTTGAATTTGCTCTTTTCAAAATCATAGCCGCCTGCCATTGCCTTGATTGCGCCTGTCCTCGG
>CAKKRA010000306.1 GCA_919902475.1 Nitrospiria bacterium | reverse complement strand
TCAAGGAAGACGGAGCATAAGCTTAAAGAATCCGAATGGTTTCCGAGAACATCAGATTGGCTATACAGAGTCTCCGGCAAAACAAAGGAGGGGGTTGTCTATTTAGCAATTGGACTATTTTTCAGCTCCTTTGTCCTTTTCAATGAAAAAGCCATTCCTGTTCTGCTTTTGGGAATTGCTTATCTGATAGTTGGCGTTATAAAGCTTATGAAAGGGAGCCGAGAGTGAGCCGTGAAACGCATAACAAAGCAGCAGGAATATTTAGCATGAAGACTTATCCTATTTTCTTATTATCACTCAAATTGTGGTGCTAACAGGTTAGAATTATTTTTTTTATATCTTTATATGTCCAGGAAAATGTTGTTTTTGGTTGACTTACGCTTTATCTTTTGATTATATAGAGAAAACTTGTTAAAAATATAGTTAGATTCCTATAGGTAGAAGAATGAGCAAACTGCCAACCGGAGAGGAACTCGATAAGCGGTGCCAACGTTTAGGCGTCGATATCACTGGCGAACCAAGAACACAAAGTGCCTCAGGCAGCCGCCCGCGAGCATCGGACTTCGAGCTGCAGCGACGCTTAATAGAAGCAGAGCGCTCTAACAGAGAACACAAACTCTGGGTTGTCGCTTTAGTTTCCGCGCTTGCTTCAGTTGTCAGTGCGCTCGCGGCTTGGTTTGCCGTGATGGGCGGAAAGTGAAACGGAATCTAACTTCGCGTTCGAGGCCGACGCGGTGAGACAGCGCACCGTTTCCTGCTGTGTCCGTGCCCCGCGCGGCTCAACGCGGCGTTTTCCCCTCCGCTTCTTCCAACAGAGACGCTTCCTATATTTTCCAACTGCAGACACGGCTGGGGGGCAATCCTCGCTTCGCTCGTTTTTCACCCCTTAATTTTCTAATTATATTCCTTTTGATAATGACAAATAAAGCGGGTTTGTGTTATTATACACATGTTCTTTCTGCAAACAGCAAAGCGCAAAGGAGAGTCATTCTTGGCCGCAATCCACACGATTAGAAAAAAGGTGATTGGGCAAGAATATGAATTTACCATTCCGCATTTCTTTGAAGAAATGGCCAATGATAACCTGGTTTTTGCAGATATAGAGAAAGCTGTTTTAAATGGAAAAATACAGCGTAAGCTAACAAAAGACCCGAGAGGAACGCGTTACGAAATTGTAGGGAAGGCATTAGATGAAAGAGAGGTCGCTGTTATTTGCAGGATTAAAAGCACAGGAAAGCTGTTGTTTATCACAACATACGCTTTATAGGAGGATCGAATGAGGAAGAAAAAATACGAATATGGGGAATGTGAAATATGTGATACTCTTATGAAGGAGAAACGCATCAAGCAAGATTTTTGGATTAGAGGTAAGCTTATTGTTGTAGAAGGTGTGCCAGCAGGAATATGTCCACGGTGTGGCGAAAAAGTTGTTAAGGCAGATGTAGGGCTATGGATAGCTAAAATAATAGAGGACACTGATTTGATCTCAAAGGCGCCGAGGATCGCTGTTCCAACAATTAAATTTGATGAAAAAGAAGTTGCGGCATGAAGAGATAATTGAATTATAGATAATATAATGTCTTCTAAGGAGAGAAGATGCCCAGAATATGGGGGCACGGATTACACATTGCGGTGAGCAGGCGAAATTATAAAAAAAGGAGATAGTTTTGATAACTGAAGAAAAAAATACCATAATAAACATAGAAGATGAGATGAAGACCTCTTATATCAATTACGCAATGAGCGTAATTGTAGGACGCGCGCTTCCTGATATAAGGGACGGCCTGAAGCCTGTTCACAGGCGAATCCTCTATGCCATGTTCCGCGAGGGACTCCTTTCAAACAAAAAACACTCAAAGTCTGCTGGTGTTGTCGGCGAGGTAATAAAAAAGTATCACCCGCATGGCGATACAGCAATATACGATGCCCTGGTCAGGATGGTTCAGGACTTTAATATGCGCTATCCATTGGTTGACGGACAGGGAAATTTCGGCTCTATTGACGGCGACCCTCCTGCTGCATACAGATACACAGAGGCAAGGCTTACAAAGATAGCAGAGGAGATGCTTGCTGATATTGATAAAGAGACAGTAGACTTTGCCCCAAATTTTGATGAGACAACAGAGGAGCCACTTGTTCTTCCGTCAAAAACCCCGAATCTTTTAATCAACGGATCATCTGGCATTGCAGTCGGCATGGCAACAAACATCCCGCCGCACAATCTTTCAGAGATTATTGACGGCCTCATTATGCTTTTGGACAATCCAAAGGCAGCTATCTCAGATTTGATGAAGGTTGTAAAGGGACCAGACTTTCCAACAGCAGGCTTTATCCATGGCACAGGCGGAATCAAGGACGCCTTTAATACAGGCCGCGGCTCAATCCAGATGCGCGCAAGGGCAATCGTTGAAATAAATCCAAAGAATGACAAGGAGAGCATTATTGTAACAGAGCTTCCGTATCAGGTGAACAAGGCAAGGCTGATAGAGCGGATAGCAGAGCTTGTAAGGGACAAAAAAATAGAAGGGATAACGGATTTAAGGGATGAGTCAGACAAAGAGGGCATGAGGATTGTTATTGAATTAAAAAAGGGCGCTATAGCAGGCGTTGTATTAAACCAGCTCTACAAGCACACATCCATGCAAAGCACCTTTGGCGTAATAATGCTCGCCTTGGTAAATAATCAGCCGCGCGTATTGAATCTAAAGGAGTCGCTGCACTATTTTGTTGAGCACAGGAAAGAGGTTGTAATAAGAAGGACAAGGTTTGACCTAAGAAAGGCAGAAGAGAGAAGGCACATATTAGAAGGCTTAAAGATCGCGCTTGATAATCTTGATGCAGTTATTGCCTTGATCAGAAAATCAAAAACACCTGAAGAGGCAAGGACAGGCCTGATGGAGAAGTTCAAGCTCACCCAGATACAGGCGCAGGCAATCCTTGACATGAAACTGCAAAAGCTCACTGGCCTTGAAAGGGAGGGCATAATAAATGAGTATGAGGAGATATTAAAGATCATTGAATATCTAAAGTCAGTGCTTGCAGATGAAAAGCTTGTAAAGAAGCTTGTAAAAGAAGAGCTTTCAGAGATTAAAGAAAAATACGGAGATGAGAGAAGGACAGAGATCGTGCCTGAGACAAAGGAGATAACCCTTGAGGACATGATTGCATCAGAGGAGATGGTAATCACCATATCCCACTCAGGCTATATAAAGAGAAATCCATTAAAACTGTACCGCAGCCAGAGAAGGGGCGGCAAGGGCATGATAGGCATGGAGACAAAAGAGGAAGACTTTGTAGAGCACCTCTTTGTTGCATCAACACATGATTATCTCCTGTTCTTCACAAACAACGGCAAGGTATACTGGCTTAAGGTATATGAGGTGCCAGAGGCTGGAAAGCAGGCAAAGGGAAAGGCGATAATCAACCTTCTCCAGCTTTCGACGGATGAAAAACTGACAACCGTACTCCCTGTCTCAAAATTTGAAGAGGGCAGATATGTCGTGATGTGCACAAAGATGGGTGTTATAAAAAAGACATCGCTTTCCGCATTCAGCAATCCGAGGGCAGGAGGCATCATTGCTGTATCAATTGACAAAGGAGACAGTCTTGTTGCAGCAGGGCTTACAGACGGCAAAAAGGAGATACTCATTGGCACAAAAAAAGGGCTCGGCATAAGATTTAACGAGGACGATGTCAGGGACATGGGAAGGACAGCGAGAGGCGTAAGAGGGATTGATTTACAAAAAGGCAATGAGGTTGTCGGCATGGAGATAGTGAAGGACAACTCAACCATCATGACAATTGCAGAGAACGGCTTTGGCAAGAGGACAGAGCTCGATGAATACAGGCTCCAGTCAAGGGGCGGCAAGGGGATTATAACAATCAAGACAACAGAAAGAAACGGCGATGTTGTCGGCATACTACAGGTGTCAGACGATGACGAGATTATGATGATAACAGCGCATGGCAAGGTAATCAGGCTAAAGCTCAAGAGCATCCGCACAATAGGCAGAAACACGCAGGGCGTAAGGCTCTTTGATTTAGATAAGGAAGACAAGATAAAAGATGTTGCCCTCCTTGCAGAGAAGGAGGAGGAAGAGCCTGATGAAAAGGGATAGGCGCCTGCTTTTTAAAGCCATCCCATTGATTATAATAATCATCCTTTTTGGCTGCGACGCAATCCCAAAGAGGCACTTTGAAAGCGCAGAAAAGATGTGGACAGACGGAGACTACAAAGGCGCCTTAAGGGAATATGAAAAAATCATTGAGGACTATCCAAAGAGCACAGTAGCAGACGACGCCTACTACTGGCAGGGACTCACCTATTACCTGAGCCTTAATAATACAGAGGCAGCGCTAAATTCCTTTCAAACCCTTGTAAACAAATATCCGGGAAGCGAATACTTTTTTCAGGCACAGATGTATATTGCGGATATATACGACAAGAAAAAGGGAAACTACAGGCAGGCGATAACAGAATACCAGAAAATAATAGAGCACTCCAATAATAAGGAGCTGATTGAGGAGGCAAGATTCAATACAGCAGAGGCGTATTTTAAGCTCGGTGATTTGAATCAGGCAAGGATAGAGTGGGACCTGCAGGTTAACCAGATTCCCAATGGCAAGTATGCAGATGAGGCATACTACAAGACAGCAACGACATATTTTATTCAGGGAAGATATCAGGAATCCTTAGAGCATTATCAGCGGTTTCTTTCCAAATATCCTGAAAGCAAGCTCATCTTAGATGCAAAGTTTGCCATTGCAAACTGCCTTGAAGAGCAGGACAACATCCCTGAGGCGCTGAAGATGTACAGGTCTATTGCAGGGAGCTACCCAAACAAAAAAATCATTGCCACAAAGATAGCAGTGCTGCAGAAGCGCCTGGCAAAAGAGTAAGAGGCTATTTCTAAAATAAGTTTAAAGATAAATATCGGACTGACTTATGAATAACCTCCTAAATTGCTCTGATTAAGTACAGATGAATACAACACCGCTGTATAACAGACATAAGGCTTTGGGTGCGAGGTTTGTAGAGTTTGCAGGATGGGAGATGCCGCTTCAATACTCTGGCGTCATTGAGGAGCATCATGCTGTTAGAAAAAGTGCTGGCCTCTTTGATGTCAGCCATTTGGCAAGAATAGAAATAAAAGGTGAGAACGCAATACCTTTTATCAACAAACTTATCACCACAGATTTTGAAAAACTAAAACAAGGCAACAGTCAATATACGCTTCTTTGTGATGAGAATGGCGGGATTATTGATGACCTTCTATTATATAAAAGACCTGATGGCTCTATCTTTCTCTGTGCTAATGCAATAAACAGGGAGAAGATCATTGCATGGCTTAAGAATCATTCATCTCATTATAATGTTGAGATAAGGGATGTAACTGATGCCTTTGCCCAAATAGCATTACAGGGGCCTGCGGCAAAGGGAATTCTACAAAAACTTACTTCCACAAATCTATCAGAGATAAAGAAGTTTGCCTTTGTTGAAATAAATTTTAATGGCATTACCCTTTTATCATCACGAACAGGCTACACTGGCGAGGATGGTTTTGAGATATACCCCTCAGCTTCCATAGCTGAATCGGTTTGGGACAAATTGATTGCAACAGGCGCTGCATCTGGTCTGAAGCCTGCTGGTCTTGGAGCAAGGGACACCTTACGGCTTGAGATGGGTTATCTTTTATATGGACATGATATTGATGAAAAGAGAACACCTTTAGAAGCAGGGCTTGGTCGTTTTGTTTCATTTGAAAAAGGGGATTTCATTGGCAGAGCAGCCTTAATTGCACAAAGACAGAATGGGATAAAAAGGAGATTAATCGGTTTTGAACTTATAGATAAAGGCATACCACGACAGGGCTGCAAAATATTGGCAAAGGGCATTGAGATTGGAGCTGTAACCAGCGGTAATATCTCGCCAACATTAAAAAAAGGAATTGGCCTCGGCTATGTTAATATAGGATATGATAAAATAGGTGAAGAGATAGCAGTAGAGATAAGGGGAAAGAACGTATTAGCAAGGGTAGTCTCTTTGCCTTTTTATAAAAAATTACAGGAGAAATAGTATGGGTTATGTGCCGAATACAGATAAGGACAAAAAAGAGATGCTCAGGACTATAGGTGTTGATGCTATAGAAAAACTCCTGAAAGACATACCACAAGAGATAAGACTCAAAAAAGAGCTTAACCTTCCAAACCCATTATCAGAGATTGAATTAAAAAAAGAGATGCTTAGCTTAAGCGAAAGGAATGCTGACCTTTTGCACCATACCTCTTTTCTCGGTGCAGGGGCTTATGACCATTATATACCGAGTGTGGTGGAGCATCTGGTCTCCCGCTCAGAGTTTTATACTGCGTACACGCCATATCAGGCAGAGGCGAGTCAGGGCATGCTCCAATCCATATACGAATTTCAGAGCATGATATGCGAGCTTACAGGAATGGATGTTGCCAATGCATCCATGTATGACGGCGCATCAGCAACAGCAGAAGCAGCAATGATGGCCTTGAGGATAACAAAGAGAAAGGAGGTTGTTGTATCAAGGGCTCTTCATCCAAATTACAGAACGGTTCTAAAAACATATATTCAAGGGATTGGAATATCAATAAAAGAAATCTCAATTAAAAATGGCGTAACAGATGTGGATGCCTTATCTATTTCAGATAATACTGCTGCTGTTATAATCCAGCAGCCGAATTTCTTTGGTTGTATAGAAGAGCTATCTGCTATAAATACGATTACAAAAAAATTCGGCGCCATCTTTATAGCCTCTGTAGACCCAATTTCTATGGGTATTTTAAAATCACCTGGTGAGCTTGGCGCTGATATTGTAGTAGGCGAGGGGCAATCCCTCGGCAACAGCCTCTCATTTGGCGGGCCGTATTTAGGATTCTTTGCAGCAAGAAAGGAGTATGTAAGGCAGATGCCGGGAAGATTGGTTGGCGCTACAGTAGATGCTCATGGGGAAAAGGCATATTGCCTTACACTACAGACAAGAGAGCAGCACATAAAGAGGGAGAGGGCAACCTCCAATATATGCACGAACCAAGCCCTGTGCGCTTTGGCAGCAACAGTTTATTTATCTGTGATAGGGAAAGAGGGATTAAGAAAGGTTGCGGAGCTTTGCCTTCAGAAGACGCACTATACCCAGAGAGAGATTACTAAAATAAAAGGTTTTGCTTCTCCTTTCCCTGCTCCATTTTTTAAGGAGTTTGTTATAAAAACACCTATGCCTTCTGAAAAAATTTTAAAAGGGCTTCTTGCAGAAAAGATAATAGGAGGAGTTGATATTGGAAATTATTATCCCGAGCTTAAAGACCATCTCCTTATCTGTGTAACAGAAAAGAGGACGCGGGAGGAGATAGAGAGGCTTGTTGAATTACTTAAACAATATTAGTGTTCTATCTCTATAATAATTCCTCCTCTTTGTAAGGGGAGGTTTGGGAGGGGTAGAGCTCTACCTTCCCTTACCCCTCCTTACAAAGGAGGGGTAAAAGAGAGGAGTTAAAAATGCCTGAAAGACTCATCTTTGAATATAGCTCAGAAGGGAAAAAGGGATATTCCCTGCCAGAGATGGATGTCCCTGTTGAGTCTGTAGAGAAATTTATAGGGAACAGGCATCTAAGAAAAAATCTGCCTGAGCTTCCAGAGGCAAGTGAGATAGAGGTTGTCCGTCATTTCACACATCTATCGCAGGAAAACTTTTCTATAGACTCCCATTTTTATCCCCTCGGTTCCTGCACCATGAAGTATAACCCAAAAATAAATGAGGATGTGGCAAGGTTTCCCGGTTTTACCAACATCCATCCACTCCAGCCTGAAGGCCTTTCTCAGGGCAGCCTGCAAATGATGTATGAGTTAGAGCAATGCCTTGCTGAGATATCAGGCCTATCAAGGATATCGCTCCAACCAGCAGCAGGGGCGCAGGGAGAGATGACAGGGATGCTGATGATAAGGGCATATCACAAGGCAATGGGCAGCCCGAGAAAAAAGGTGATAATACCTGATTCTGCGCATGGGACAAACCCTGCCAGCGCAGTTCTCTCAGGCTATGAGGTGGTGGAGGTAAAGTCTGATAATGCGGGCAGGGTAGATTTAGAGGATTTAAAACGGGTGGCAGATGCAGAGTGCGCTGCCTTTATGCTTACCAATCCGAATACACTTGGGCTCTTTGAGAAGAACATATTACAGATATCAAACATTCTAAAGGAGCATGGTATCCTGCTTTATCTTGATGGAGCGAATCTCAATGCCATGCTTGGCCTCTGCAGGCCAGGGGACATGGGTTTTGATGTTGTCCATTTTAACCTTCATAAGACCTTTTCAACACCGCATGGCGGCGGCGGACCTGGTTCTGGGCCTGTGGGTGTAAAAGAGGCTCTTGTGCCTTTTCTCCCTGTGCCTGTCATTGAAAAAAAGGACGAGTGTTTTTATCTTAACTATGACATTTCAAAAAGCATTGGGAAGGTTCAGGGCTTCTATGGAAACTTTGGCGTTATGGTAAAGGCCTATGCCTATATAAGAACGCTCGGCGCCGAGGGTTTGAAAGAGGTCAGCGAAAATGCCATCTTAAATGCAAATTACATGAAAAAGAGGCTTGAAGGATATTTTGCCCTTCCATATAAGGTTGGGTGCATGCACGAGTTTGTCCTTTCAGGCTCAGAGCAGAAAAAGGCAGGCGTCTCCACAAAGGATATTGCAAAGAGGCTCCTTGACTATGGCTTCCACCCGCCGACAGTATATTTCCCTTTGATTGTTGATGAGGCGCTGATGATTGAGCCAACAGAGACAGAGACAAAGGAAGTGTTAGATAAATTCTGCGATGTAATGATTGCAATAGCAAAAGAGTCAAAGGAGAACCCAGATATTGTAAAATCCGCGCCTCATACAACACCTGTTACAAGACTTGATGAGGCCAAGGCAGCTAAGGAGCTGGATTTGAGATGGAAGAAAGCAACAGGAGATTAAACAGACCTACTCAAGCGATAATTCTTTTAAACTGCTGAGTACCCCTGCCCTGATTTTTAAGGGTGACAGGGCCAGGCTGTTTTATTGACATTTGAATTCCAATATGTGACAAAAAGGGTGCAGGCTGATTTTTCTCATCCTTTTGCAGCCTCTATCCTTACTTCGACCGAGTGTTCCTGATGGTCATTAACAAGTGGAATAGCCTTGTTGTGTTGCTCAACGCCGTCAACGGTCACACTCGTCTCGCCGCTGCCCACGGGCGTTTGTTGGACAGTGATATGATAGAGAGTTTCCCGGTATCGGTAATGCATTTTGAATGCCTTCCAATCCGCCGGCAGGCACGGCGAGAAATACAACTTGTCCACTTCCAGCCTTAAGCCAAGGAGCGATTCAACAATCAGCCGATACATCCAGCCGGCCGAGCCCGTGTACCAAGTCCATCCACCGCGGCCGGTGTGCGGCGTGAGCGCATAGACATCGGCGGCAACGACATAGGGTTCAACTTTGTAGGTGGCCACCCCCGCCGGAGAGCTGGCATGATTCACCGGGTTGATCATGGCCAACAGTTCCCAGGCGCGCCGGCTGTCGCCCAGTCGGGCAAACGCCATGGCCGCCCAGATCGCCGCATGCGTGTACTGCCCGCCATTCTCGCGCACGCCCGGGACGTATCCTTTTATATAGCCGGGATTCAACGGCGACTTGTCGAACGGCGGATCCAGAAGTTGGATCAGCGCATGGTCGCGGCGCACGAGGCGCTGATCCACCGCTTCCATGGCCAGGCGTGCGCGCTGGACATCACCCGCCCCGGATAGAACCGCCCAGCTCTGCGAAATGGAATCAATCTGGCACTCGGCGCTGGCTGTCGACCCCAGCGGCGTGCCGTCGTCGAAGTAGGCGCGGCGGTACCACGCGCCATCCCAGCCATGCTGCTCGATATTCTGGCGCAGCAGAACCGCCGCCGCTTCGCACCGTTCAGCGAAGGAGGAATCATCCTGCAGGTGCGCCACCGCCGTGAACTGCGTGAGTACTTCACTCAAGAAAAAGCCCAACCAGACGCTCTCGCCTTTACCGTGATGGCCCACCAGATTCATGCCGTCGTTCCAGTCACCGGTGCCCATGAGCGGCAGGCCGTGCTCGCCAAACCGGAGTCCTCTCAGGATGGCGCGCACACCGTGCTGGTACAGGCTGGCCGCCTCGCCAGAACGGCCGGGTAGATCATAATAAGAGTCGTCCTCGGCATTGACCGGGCGGCCTTCGAGGAAATGAACGGATTCATTCAGCACCCCGGTGTCGCCGGTGGTCAGCACATAGCGGCACATCGCCAAGGGCAGCCACAGGTAGTCATCCGAACAATGCGTGCGCACGCCACGGCCCGATGGCGGATGCCACCAATGCTGGACATCGCCCTCCATGAACTGCCGGCTCGCGCACAGGAGCAGTTGCGCGCGCAGCCGCTGCGGCTCCGTGTGCACGAGCGCCATCGTATCCTGCAATTGATCGCGAAAGCCGAAGGCGCCACTCGATTGGTAGTATCCGCTGCGCGCCCAAAGACGGCATGCCAGCGTCTGGTACACAAGCCAGCCGTTGGTCAGCACATTGAGCGACGGGTCGGGTGTTTCCACCTGCACCGCGCCGAGCGTGTGATTCCAGTACTGGTACACCGCTTCGAGCGCACCGCGCGCGGCGGCCGATCCCCGGAAGCGTTGCACCAGCTTGCTGGCGTCATCAGTCCCTCGCCTTCCTGCCAAGCCGAGCCTGAAGGTGATTTCGCGCTCTTGCCCGTCGGCCAGCTCGAAGCTTACATGGATCGCGGCGCAGGGATCGAGTGCCGTTCCCACCTTGCCGGAAAGGCGCGAACGCGCCATCGCCGCCGGATTCCTGAGCGTGCCGTTGCGCCCGATGAATTCAGCGCGGTCGCCGCTTATCGTGCGGCTCGCATCGTCCGCATCGAAGAAAGCAATCAGACCGGTAAACTCCGTGTTGTACGGGTTACGCGCGAAGATCGCGCCACTGTGGGGGTCAATCTCGGTGATCACATGCATGGCCGATTTCGGCCGCAAATCTCCCAGCACCCACTCCACATAACCGGTTGCGGAGAGCTTGCGCGCCTGGCCCGACTCGTTGCGCACTTTCAGCACCGAGAACT
>CAKKRA010000305.1 GCA_919902475.1 Nitrospiria bacterium | reverse complement strand
CTCCACCTCCATCATAAAGGATGCAGCCCTGCCGAGATATAGAGGCACAAGGGATTTTATCAAATGCTCAGAGGACATGAGCTTTTTGTGATAGGCTATTGCATAATCATAGACAACCCCTGTCCACAGCCCTGCGGGAAATCTGAACTCCTTGTCTGAAAGCCCGCCTATCTTTTCTATCTCTCCAAAATCACCTTGCCCCATAATCTCTGTCCAGATTTGCTTTAGATTGCTGATGCCGGTTCTGAATATATCCAGCATCTTCACAATATTTACCTTCACAGGCTCAAGCCCTACATGGTATCTGAAGCCGCATGTTGGAACATCCTTTGAGCCTTTTATATCCATCCATTTCTGATGATGCCTGTCCATAAGATTAAAGAGCGTTACAACAACCTGAACAAGCATTTCGCTTAAATCAGAGCTAGGGTCTTTTGGGTCATGTATCTTTGCGCCGAGGAATGTCTGGCAGACCTTAAAATTATTGGCTATTGCCTCTGTAGTCATCCAGATGTCAATCCCAAAACGCGCTACATGCGTTTCCCACACATCCTGTTTTAGATAAAACTCTGCAAGCCTTCCTGAAAAACCAAAGTCGCCTCCAATAGGCTGTCTGACCCTTTGGCCATATAGCGCACGCGTCATTGGATAGACAATAGAATTTGTAATTGTGCCGTCATATTTGTGCCTGCTGTAAAGCGGCGCTACAAAATCAAAACCTCCTTTGATTATCGGCGATAGAAGCAGTTCTATCCATTCAGGCGTTATGCTCCTTAAATCCGCATCAACCACACAACATGCGTCTGCCTGCATTTCAACAGCCTTCTGGAATATCAGTTTGAAGGCGCTCCCCTTGCCCGGTATGCCATCATAGGGCATGCTTATCCTGTGTGCAGGGTATACAGGATATGTCAAGAACATTGCGGCATGGTCAAGGGTAGTGGTCTTTACAATATCCTGTGTACCATCCTTTGAGCTGCCGTCAGAGTTGACTATAACAGCCTTTTTATCAGAAAAATAT
>CAKKRA010000304.1 GCA_919902475.1 Nitrospiria bacterium | reverse complement strand
CATGAAGAAGAGCTTTCTGTTTTATCAGATGAGGCGCTTGCGCTTATAAGGAGAAAAAAGATAGGCTTTATATTTCAGGATTTCAATCTTATTCCAAGACTCTCTGCATGGGAGAATGTGGCATATCCATTAATACCAATGGTATATAATGAAAAAGAGAGGAAGGAGAGGGCAGTTGCATTGCTTGAAAGGCTCGGCCTTGGAAAGAGGATTAATCATACACCAGAGGAGATGAGCGGAGGTGAGCAGCAGAGGGTTTCAATTGCAAGGGCTCTGATAAATAATCCTGAGATACTTATTGCAGACGAACCATCGTCAAACATAGATGCAAAGGCAATTGAAAATCTTATTTCAATATTAACAGGTTTGAAAGAGAAAGGTATGACTATAATAATCTCTACACATGATGAGGTTTTTTATCCTCATGCGGATATTAAGATAAACCTTAAAGAAGGGGTTTTAATCAACATTGAACAGAGGGCTCAAAGATCATGATAATAAATGCTTTTACAATAATATTGCTTTTCATTGCAGTCATATCTGTCGTACTCGGAATAGTAACACTATTTTCTGCATTTTCACTCTTTATAAAATGGAAAGAGGGTATGAGCAATGAGGAGAGGACAAGGCTTGAGAATAAGGCATATCTGAGCCTGCTTCTTGCTGTTGTCCTGCTCGGCATAAGGATAATTGACTGGCCGATATTCTATGCTACACTGGCAAGCTATATACCGGATATTACAGGCGCTATGTGCATATACGGCGTTACGCAGGTTGCGCCAAATATAACAAAACCAATGGAGGTTTTAAAACCATTCGTATTCTTCCTCATAGGCCTTTGGCTGATTATATACATGATGGACAAATCAGCAAAGACCTATCCATTGATGAGGAGAAAACTGTTTTTTCTATTTATTGTGAGTATCTTTGCAATCGCAGACAGCATAGGAGATATTGCTGTTGCCTTTAGCATGGATGCAAATAAAGTTGTCTCATGCTGTACAACAGTTTTTGATATTGCAGACAGGCCGTCTGCAATGATACCGCAATCCATTATTGGAG
>CAKKRA010000303.1 GCA_919902475.1 Nitrospiria bacterium | reverse complement strand
CTTGCATTATTAAAAGAGGTTGCTGCAACAAGAAAGATTATGAAAAGATTTTCTAAGAAGAAGGGAAGATTAGCTCCAAAGGAAAAGAGAACGCTTTATAATGCAAAAAAGGCTTACGCAAAGGCAAAGTCAGATATAGTCACAGCAAATCTAAGGCTTGTTGTAAGTATCGCAAGAAGATATCAAAATAGGGGACTGCATTTACTTGATTTGATTCAGGAAGGCAATATCGGAGCAATGCGTGCTGTAGATAAATTTGACCATACTAAGGGATTCAAGTTCAGCACATACGCAACATGGTGGATAAGGCAGGGAATTACAAGGGCTATATTTGAGCAGTCAAGGACTATACGGCTTCCGGTTCATATAACAGAACTGATAAATAAGATTGGAAACTTTACAAAGGATTTCACGCAGAAAAAAGGGAGAAAACCAACGCCAGAGGAGATTGCAGAGGTAATTGGCATCTCTATAGATAAGGTTAATAAGATACTAAAGGCAATTCCAGAGCCTGTTTCACTTGAACGGCCGATTGCACAGGAAGAAAAGAGCGAAAAGACCTTAAAGGAATTTTTGCAGGACACTGAAAAATTAACGCCTCATGATGAGATGGAAAAAAAGGATCTGTCAGAGCTTGTAAATAAGGTGCTGTCTACCCTTACTCCAAGAGAGGAAAAGATATTAAAGATGCGTTTTGGCATCGGCGGAGACGAACACACACTTGAAGAAACAGGCAATGACCTGAAGCTTACAAGGGAGAGAATCAGGCAGATAGAGATAAAGGCATTAAGAAAATTAAGGCACTTAAAGAGAAGCGAGGTGCTCAGAAACTACGCATAAGGAACTGTAATATCTTTTCAGCAGCAGCCTCAGGCTCTTCTTTATCTGATTCTACTATAATCTCAGGATTTAACGGTTCTTCATACTGCTCCTGCAGACCCGGAACTGTTGCTGCTTCGCCTTCCTTAGCCTTTTTGTAAATCCCTTTTGGGTCGCGCTGCATGCAAACAGCAAGGGGGCATTTCACAAATACCTCAATAAAACTTGTGATTGCCCCCCTTGCATTATCACGATATAAGCGCTTATTTGCAGTCGCATCAAATATAACATTAACACCGTTCCGTACAAGTAACTCGCCAATATAAACCATTGTCCTGTAAAAATTATCTCTCTCTTCTAAACTGTATGAAGGCTTTGGGGTTATTATCTTGCGGATCTCATCAGATTCCAGAACCTGTGCATGGATACCTGCCTCCTCCAGCCTTTTTACAAGGGCATTTCTTATCGTGGACTTGCCAGAAGCAGGCATGCCTGTAATCCATATTGCGAAGGGTGTTTTCATATTAAATATTTATTTACATTTTTATAATTAAATCTCTTTGAGGCAAGGATATTCTCAATGAATCTGAAAACCTTCTTCCTTACCTTAAGAGGCAACCTCGGATACCAGACAGGGCTGGCAATGACAAGCCCGCGGAAGGCATAAAAAGGCTGTACAACATTTAATATTTCATCATCGCCTGTCTTTTTTAAATAGTTTTCCCAAAAAAGTATAAACAGCCTTTCAAATGGGCCTTCAAGATTTTCGTATCTCTGCAATGAAAAAAACAAGTAATTAATTGTCATGGATGCAACATCATCTGCAGGCTCGCCCCACTCACCCCTTGCCCTGTCAAGAACAGTAAAGTCTATGTCCTTTCTAAAAAGTATATTCCATGGATGAAAATCACCATGTACCTGTGAAAGGCGGTGTGTTAATGGTTTTATTCTCCACCGCCATTCAATACATTTTTTTTCTATCCTTTCTAATAATCTGCTGTCAATAAACTCAAATTTCTCTGGATAGCTGTCTGCAATCCCCATGATGCACTCGCCATGGCCTATGGTATCCCGAATCTTACGGATATAAAGGGATGGCTCATTCTTTTTTGATTTGTGAACATCAGCAAGATAGTCTGACAATGCCTTTGCCTTTTCAATATCAAGGTCAGTCATCCCACCTGACGACTTTATCCTTTCTAAGTCTTTAAAATAACCCTCCCCTTCTATAAAGTCCATGAGGAGAAAGAACTCATCAGCATTGCCAACAGAGATAAGCTCTCCATCATTTATAAAGGCTCCGACATCTATTGCCTTTGCATGTCTTGGAAGCCTGTTAAAGGTATCATAGTCCCACAGCATTACCTGCGCCCTGTCAGAAAAATGCTCATGGCCAAATTGCCCTGCTGCCATTGATTCTATGACAACAGACATCTTCTCGCCATCCATCTCAATCTCAAGCAGTATAGGCACACCATAGCCATAAGCCTTCAGCTCTTTTGCCTCAGGCTCTTTGCCAAGCTCCCGCATGAAGAGGAGCTTTACCTTCTTTTTAAAAACAGTTTCAAGATATTTTTCTATCTTCTCTGCTTTGATATCAGGCATGGGTATCCTCTCGTAAATACCTTTTTCTATTATTTAAAACTATATAGCTATTTTAGCATTTTTGCAATTATTTTCAATATCTATAAAAATTCTTATGAAAGGCCTTAAGTTGCCTGATAGGCGGCATCAGCTTCTGCCATTAGCAAGACGCATGCCCGATAAGAAATAGCGATGAACAGTGGATAAGAGGGTCAGGTTTGCCTATTGACATGGAGTAATTCATTCTTTTATACATACTGACCTGCTGCATAACCGGATGCCCATGCCCAGTGAAGGTTGTATCCGCCTAACTGGCCTGTTACATCAACAACCTCGCCTGTAAAATAAAGGCCGGACACTTGCTTAGACTCCATTGTCTTGGAGGATAATTCTTTTGTATCAATCCCTCCGAGCGTAACCTCGGCCTTTTTAAAACCTTCGGTTCCGGAAGGCTGTATCTTCCAGTTATGGATCTGG
>CAKKRA010000302.1 GCA_919902475.1 Nitrospiria bacterium | reverse complement strand
TTAAGGCTTCCTGCAGATTCCATTGAGCCGCCGCCGGATATGATATCAGGAATTGGAATAGAATACATTACCGGTGTGGGGAAAATCGGAGAGAGGATAATAATCCTCCTTGATATAAAAAAGGTATTAAATCACGTTGAATGGCAGCAGATAGCCGCCAAAGTCAATAATGAAGGAAATAAAGAATTAGCAGCAAACGCTGCATAAATCATCATAGAGGAGGAGTAAAATGATTACCTGGTTTCGTAATTTAAAGACAGCAGCAAAATTAATAACAGCCTTTGCAATGATGGCTGTTATTGTCGGCGGTGTCGGGGTTTTAGGCCTGTCAAAGGTCGGACAGTTAAATGCCTATATCCAGACGATGTATGACGATCGCCTTGTTCCGGCAATTGACCTTCGCCATATGGGAGAACATATCAATAATATAAGGCTTGATGCATTAAAGATGACTTCAGGCCTTTACGATAACAGCCTTCAGGAGATATTTAATGATGCAAATGAACGCGAAAAGGATATAGAAAAGCTTATTGTAAAGTATGGGGCAACATATCTTACAACAGAAGAGGCAAAGACATTTGAGGAATTTAAAAAGGCGTGGAAGGCATACAATGAATCAAGGACAAATACAATGAAGCTGGCCTTAGCAGGCCAGATGGATAAGGCGAGGGAAAATGCAAAGAATGACGCTGCAAAGAAATATGAACTATCTAATGAAAAGGCAGAGGCATTAATTGATATTCAGGACAAGGTGGCAAAGGAGATTTTTGCAGAAAGCAAAAAGGCAAATGCAGCAGCAACTACAACAATTATTCTTGCGATTATTATAAGCATGATTGCTGCAATAGGCGCAGGCGTGTTTATTGCCTCGCTTATAGCAACGCCATTAAAAGAGATGTCAAGTTTTGCCCAGAAGATAGCATCAGGAGACTTGGATGTAAATGTAGAAGCAAGGTCTAAGGACGAGGTCGGCGTGCTTGCCAATGCCTTTAAGGAGATGATTGCCTATCTTAAATCAATGGCGCATACAGCAGAGGCGATTGCAGACAGCGACCTGAGAAATGATATAGCGCCTAAATCTGAAAGGGATGTCCTCGGAAACGCCTTTAAGAAGATGATAGAAGGCCTGCGCGGCATAGTCTCTGAAATGAGAGAAGGCTCAGACCAGATAGCATCAGCAAGCAGCCAGATAGCAGCAACAGCAGAGCAGTCTGCAAAGAGCAATGAGGCATCAGCAACAGCCGTAGAAGAGGTAACATCAACTGTTCACGAACTTTCAACAAATATCCAGAATGTGGCAAAGAACACGCAGAACCAGTCATCATCAGTCTCGCAGACGTCGTCTTCAATAGAGGAGATGGTAACATCCATAGCAAGGGTGGCAGAAACAGCAGAAAGGCTAAAGGAACTATCGCAAAAATCTATGGGCGCAGTTAATTTTGGCAAGGAGGCAACAGGAAAATCAGGAGATGGCATAGAAGAAATTAATAAAGTCATAACGAGGTCAGCAGAAACCATCTCCATACTTGGCTCAAGGGCAAAGGATATAGGAAAGATTGTAGAGGTAATAGACGATATAGCAGAGCAGACCAACCTCCTTGCCTTAAATGCAGCGATAGAGGCAGCAAGGGCAGGCGAGCAGGGTCTTGGCTTTGCCGTTGTTGCAGAAGAAGTAAGAAAACTTGCAGAGCGCTCTGCTTCCTCCACAAGGGAAATCAGCGAGCTTATCTCTGGCATACAACAGGAGGCAATGGATGCAGTAAAGCACATGGAAAACAGCACGACTATAGTAAAACAGGGCGTCAGCTTAAGTGAAGAGGTCAAAGCTGCGTTAAAGAAGATAGAAGAAGCGGTATCAGAAGTGACGAAATATTCTCAGGAGATAAGCGCTGCAACTCAGGAGCAGTCTGCAGGAAGCAAGCAGATAGCAAAGGCAGCAGAGAATCTTAATGAGATAACGCAGGAGATAAGCTCTGCAACAGAGGAGCAGTCATCAGGCACAGAGCAGGTTGTAAAGACAATGGAAAAGATGAGGGAGATGGTCCAGCAGAATGCCTCAGGCGCCACAGAGCTTGCGGCGTCAGCAGACCAGCTCTCGGCACAAGGAGAAAGGCTGCAGGAGCTTGTATCGCGGTTTGTATTAAACGGCGTACATGAGCAGACAGCAAGCAGGGTTGCGACGCGCCATACCCCTATGACAAAAGGCGACGGAAGCGACGGAAAGGGCAAGAAGAAGGAAGAGACCCATCATGTCTTTACAGCAATACATAAGATAGGGAAAAAAGCTGCTGCGAGTGCATAAAACCCCCTCACCCTAACCCTCTCCCCAAAGGGGAGAGGGAAACAGAAAGAGCCTCTCTCACAAGGGGAGAGGGAATTGTAAATATTTCCCCTCCCTTGATGGGAGGGGATTAAGGGGAGGGTGAAGGAAACAGCGATATGTATAACAATAGCCTAAGTATAAATAACAATCTTTCCATATATGAAGAAGGTTCTACTATGACAAACGAGGAATTCCTGCTTTTCAGAAATCTGATCTATAATGAATGCGGGATGTATTTTAAGGAGAATAAAAAGGTCTTTATAGAAAACAGGATTAAAAAGAGGATAAAGACAAAGAATATAAAGAGCATATATCAGTACTATAAACATATTTCAGATATGAACAGAGACAAAGAAGAGCTATTAAGATTCCTTGATGACCTTACAATAAATGAGACCTCCTTTTTCAGGAATAAACCGCAGTTTGATCTTTTCAGGGAGAAGGTGATGCCTGAGATTATTGATAAAAAAATAAAAGAGGGCAGCAGAAGCATAAAGATATGGTCTGCCGGATGCTCCACAGGCGAGGAGGTCTATACAATTGCAATTGAGGGATTAGAGGCGATTGAGAAACATGGGTGCGCAAGGTCATTAAATCTTGAGATAATAGGATCAGATATATCACTTTCCGTTTTGAAGGTTGCTAAAGAAGGGGTTTATCCCAAAAAAAAGCTGGAGGGTATTGATGGGTATTATCTAAGGAAATATTTTTGCGCTGATGGAGACTTCTACATTGTGAGTATGGATATAAAACAATATACAATATTTGATTTTCATAATCTTAAATTTGAAAACGGCTTAAAAGATGTGGATATTATATTCTGCAGAAATGTGATGATATATTTTGATTTGGCAGAGCAGCAGAGGGTGATTGATAAATTTCATGGCTATTTAAGGCCTGAGGGGTATCTTTTTGTCGGGCACGCTGAAACACTGCAGGGGCTGAATGATAATTTTAGATTTATCTATCATAATAAAGGGACTGCTTATAAACGAAAATAGGGGGAAGAAATAAGATGAAGGAGATACTAATAGCAGAGGACGACAGGGCATTCGGCCCTGTTCTAAAACGGGAGTTAGAAAACGGTTACAGAACCACACTGGTTCAGGACGGCGTAGAGGCGGTTTTAAAGGTTGTTGAAAACAATTACGATTTTATTCTTCTTGATATAAAAATGCCTAACCTTGACGGGATTAATGCATTAAGGATTATCAAGAAGATAAGACCGCAGATGCCTATTATTACATTCTCTGGCATTGCAGGCAGCGGCGAGATGGCAAGCTCCATAAAGGCAGGGGCAATAAGGTGTCTGTCAAAACCCTTTAGTATTAGTCAGCTTAAAGAGGAGATAAAGAAGTTTGTTGGGGAATGAGAAGTCTTATCCTGTCATTCCTGCAGAAGCAGGAATCCAGTCTTGTCTATTTCTGGATTCCCGCTAAAAGCATGCGGGAATGACAACAAGGTTTGGAGAATAGCTATGGAAAACAACCTGACACATCTTACAGACAAGGAATTTGAATCACTCAGGGTATCCTTTTTTCAGCAGAGCTTTGAGATTTTAGAGTCTCTTTCAGAAGAGATACTGAGGTTTGAAAATAATCCTGATGATGAAGATGCATTAAAAAACATCCAACGTTATGTCCATACATTAAAAGGCGATTCAGCCTCAATGGGGCTGAGCAGCCTCACTGAGACTGCTCACAGGCTTGAAGATATTCTTCACATGCTAAGGGAAAGAAGCCTTCAGATGGACAGGGATGCGGCAGATCTTTTACTTTCTGCTGTAGATATATTTACCCAAATCCTGAAAAATAGCAAAGATGAGAATCCCTCTGTTGTAAGCACGAAGAATTTAATAGAAAGGGTTGACAGTTATCTGAATGCATGTTCAAATCCCTCCTCACCCCAAATCCCCCTTAATCCCCCTTTACTAAAGGGGGAAATAGGGGGATTATTAACAGAATACCACCAGCTTCAGATAGAGAGCGCATTAAAGGATGGTCTTAGTGTATATGAAATAAAAATAACCTTTGACGCCCAGTGCAGGGAGAGAGGCGTCGGCGCCTTTATGCTAAATAATCAGATAGCCGCTCTTGGCGAGGTTATACGCTGGATGCCAGATATAGAAGACGATGGCATTGAAATGACAGATGAGATAAGGGCTATTTTCAGCAGCCGGGCAGATACAGATATTATTGAGAAATCCTGCAGGATGGCCGGCGTAAGCAGTGAGGTTGAAATTAAACCATTTTCTTTTGATTCCCCTCACCCTAACCCTCTCCCGCAAGGGGAGAGGGAATATTTTGCGGCCTCTCCCAAATCATCCCCTCACCGCGACACGACCTTAAGGGTTGATGCAAAAAGGATTGATGAAATCATGGACCTGGTTGGCGAGTTGATAATCGGAAGGTCAATGCTTGCGCAATCTGTATATGAACTAAGGGAAAGGCTTGGAAAGGAGGAGGTAGTTTCAAATCTGGAGAATATCAATTCACTCTTTGAGCGCTCCCTGTCTGAGCTTCAAAAGGATGTGATGACAGTCAGGATGGTGCCCATTGACCATGTCTTAAGAAAATTTCCAAGGGTTGTCCGCGACCTGTCAATAGAAAAGGGAAAAGAGATAAGGCTTGAGATAGATGGCGCTGAAACAGAGCTTGACAAGGGCATTGTTGATGTGATTGGCGAGCCATTGATGCATATACTGCGAAATTCCATTGACCATGGGATTGAACTGCCTGAAGAAAGGGCGCAAAAGGGGAAGGATAGGTGCGGGGCGATAAAGATCAATTCCTATCACGAGGGCGGTCAGATAATTATAGAAATAGGAGACGATGGTAAAGGGATAAATATAGAGAAGCTGAAGCAGAAGGCAGTTGAAATGGGGATAATAAAAGAAGAAGACGCAGCCAAAATGCCTGATGAAGAAGCGCTTGACCTGATATTCCATTCAGGTTTAACTACTGCCGATGAGGTTACAGAGACATCAGGCAGGGGCATAGGCATGGATGCTGTAAGAAGGACAGTGGAGGAATTAAAGGGGCTGGTTCAGGTTAGGTCAATGCCTGATATGGGGACAAAATTCATAATCAGGCTTCCACTTACCCTTGCAATTATACAAGGGATGGTTTTTAAGGCTGGCGAGGAATTCTTTGCCATTCCTCTATCATCTATTCTTGAAATCAGACGGATATTCAGGGATGAAATCAACACAATTAACGGCATGGAGTCTCTAAAGTGGCGTGAGAGGGTAATATCATTAATAAGGCTCAGCGAGGTTATAAAACATGATACTGAGGGAAACAGATTGCTTCGCTTCGCTCGCAATGACACCACTGCCCTTTTCTCGCCCGAACAAAACAAATCCTTTGTCCTTATTATTGGTCTTGCAGAAAAAAGGGTTGGTATTTTAGTGGATAAACTTATGGGAAAGAGAGAGCTTGTAATTAAGGCAATTGACAACGGCAGCAATGTTGTATCAGGGGCATCTATACTTGGGGATGGTTCAATAGTCCTTGTATTGGATGTTTTGTCTCTTGTAAAAAAGGCAATAGCTGCTGCGTAGGTTGGAGAGGATAAAGGAGTCATTTAATGGATGATAAAAAGATAAGGGTATTGGTGGTAGACGACTCTGCCCTGATGAGGAAGATGATACCACAGATACTGACAATGGATCCGGATATAGAGATTGTCGGCACTGCAATGGACGGCCTCTTTGCCTTAAAGAAGATAGCTGAGCTGAAGCCGGATATAATTACCCTTGATGTGGACATGCCGAGGATGGACGGGCTTACTGCACTGCCGCATATTGTGAAGGAATATAATATACCTGTGCTTCTTATAAGCTCTTTGACAGAAAAAGGCGCGGCAACCACTTTAAGGGGCCTTGAATTAGGGGCAGTTGATTTTGTAACAAAGCCGAGAGAGGCGATCTCTGTTCATATAATGGATATTGCAAATGAAATACTCCAGAAGATCAGGGCAATTGCAAAGACATCAGCGTCAAAATTAAAAAGGATTAATGATGAAAGGCCACAGCCGAAGATAAAAAAAACTCTGCCGTTATCCAATAAGGCAGAGAAGGTGGTTGCCATTGGAATATCAACAGGAGGGCCAAATGCATTAAGTTTTATACTGCCGCAGATACCAAAGGATTTTTCAGCAGGCATAGTAATAGTGCAGCACATGCCTGAGGGATTTACAGAGCTCTTTGCAGCAAGGCTCAACCAGTTGTGTCAGATAGAGGTAAAAGAGGCAAGAGACGGTGATTTAATACTCCCTGGCAGGGCGCTGATTGCCCCTGGGAATATACACTTAAAGGCAAAGAGGATGCCGCTCGGGGGAATCGCTGTACTAAGCAGAAGCCAGACTGTATCAGGGCACAGACCGTCTGCAGATGTCTTATTCACATCTGTTGCTGCTGAATACGGCGAGAACTCCATTGGTGTAATAATGACAGGCATGGGAGATGACGGCGCTGATGGTATAGGCAGGATAAAGGCATCAGGAGGCATGACAATAGCACAGGATGAAAATAGCTGTATAGTATTTGGGATGCCAAAAGCAGCTATTGAGAGGGGACATATAGACGAAATAGCTTCCCTTGAAGAGATTCCGGGTCTCCTCGGAAACATAATAAGGAAGGAGGTGGTAAATGCAAGAAGCAAATAGTGTATTAAAAAAGAAAGATGAGACGCCTTACAGGTTTCTCCTTGTAGATGACTCGGAATTTGCAAGGAAGAACATAGCAAGAATAGTTTTTTTGCTTGGAGGTGTGATTGCAGGCGAGGCTGGAACAGGCAAAGAGGCCATTGAGCAATACAAGAAATTAAGGCCTGACGTCGTTTTGATGGACATCACTATGCCTGAAATGGAGGGTGTTGACGCAGTAGGCGAGATAATAAAGGAAGATGACAAGGCGACTATTATAATGGTCAGCTCTTTGGGACACAAGGATTTGGTAAAAAAGGCAATCGGTCTCGGCGCAAAACACTTTATAACAAAACCTGTTCAAGTAGAATATGCAGTAAAGATTGTAAGGTCTGTTCTTGAAGAAAACGGAGAAAATATCTGATTACACAGATTTTGAAAACATGATTACACAGATTAGAAAATGCTATCTTATTTTTGTGTAATCAATTAAGGAGAACAAAAATGAGGCTTGACTACATTGACCCCTTTATTGAATCAGCAAGATATGTCCTTTCAGAGATGTCCCATTTAGAGATAAAATGGGGTGAGCTTTCTTTAAAACCATCGCCTACGCCAACAAAGGATATTGTAACAATCATTGGTTTAGCAGGAGATGTGGAGGGTAGGGTAATCTTTGAAATGGATGATAGAACCGCGCTTGCTATTGCAGGAAGAATGAACAATGCAGATTTTACGCAATTTACGCCTACTGTAATTGACAGCCTTTCTGAGCTTACAAACATGATGATTGGAAATGCTGTAAGCCACCTAAATGATATGGGGTTTAAATTCACCACATCTCCCCCAACCTTTTTAAAAGGAAAAGAGATGTCAAGCTCAACGCCGCAATTGGAGACGCTGGTTATACCCCTTGACACAAGGTTTGGCGAGGTAACCCTGAATATTGCAATCAAATATAACTCACAGAATGGGATTTAAAGGGTAAACAAACATGCAAAAACAGTCTCCTAAAATATTAGTTGTTGATGATTCAGCCACAATGAGGATGTTCCTCTCAATGACTTTAAAAAGGGTATTTGCTGATATTTCTATTACAGAGGCTGAGAATGGCGCTGATGCGATAAGAAAATTGCAGACTCAAGATGTTGACATTGTTCTGACTGATATGATGATGCCTGAAATGAACGGATTGCAGCTTATAGAAAACATTCGCAAGCTATTAAACAAGGATGTGCCAATAATAGTTATAACCACAAAGGGCGAAGAAAAAGACAGGGAACTCGGACTTTCACTTGGCGCAAATGGATATATTACAAAACCGGTATCAGGCAATAAATTAAAGGATGAAGTGTTGAAATTTCTTGGTTGCTAATATGCAAAGACAGAGCGCTAAAATATTGGTGGTGGATGACAGTCCAATCCAGATCGGGCATTTAAAGAAGTGCCTTAGCAAAAGCGGCTTTGAGATATACACTACCACAAAAAGCGAAGATGCAGTTGAGCTTATTGAAGAACTGCTGCCGGACCTGGTCTTGCTGGATATAATGATGCCAAAAAGGGATGGCTATTGTATATGCGAAGCTCTGAAATCAAACGCTGCTACAAAGGATATAGCAATAATATTTATTACAGCAAAGAATGAAAGGCAGGATAAGATAAAAGGATTCTGCATGGGCGCCTTTGACTATATCACTAAACCATTTTACACCGAGGAGGTGGAGGCGCGGGTAAAGAATGCAATTAACTTAAAATTGTTTCAGGATGAGTTAAAAAATAAAAATAGCATCCTTGAAATCTTATCAATAAGGGATGAGCTGACAGTTCTGTATAACAGGAGATATGTATTAAAAAGGCTTGACGAAGAGATTGAAAGGGCGAAACGGTATAATCGAACATTTTCATGCATAATGATTGACATAGATTATTTTAAGAAGGTAAATGATGCTTACGGCCATCAGGGAGGAGACATTGTATTAAGATATATGGGAGATATGCTAAGAAAAAATCTACGTACAGTTGACATAGCCTCAAGATACGGCGGAGAGGAATTTCTACTGATATTGCCGGAAACAGACCTAACAGGCGCAAAGACAGTGGCAGAAAAGCTGCGGAATATTGTCTGCAATGCAGAGCCGCCGGAAGGGCTGCCAGAGAATTTCAGATTTACCATCAGCCTTGGGATTGCCATATATCCCAATGACGCTGAAAGCAGGGAGAGGCTCATTGCAGCAGCAGATGAGGCGTTATACACTGCAAAGGGCGCTGGAAGAAACTGCTGGATGGCATATCAGAATGGTTCAAACAGATGATTAATAAAAACGCAAGTCCTAATCCCCCTCACCCTAACCCTCTCCCCATAGGGGAGAGGGGATCCATTATCTTGTCATTCCTGCATGAATTTAGCAGGAATCCAGACTTATCACTGAGAAACCTGTCCTCGTATTAAGTACAGGGCAGGCTCTGCATGTTCTTAGCAGGGAGCATGAATCCACTGCTTTGAATAGACGTACTTTAATATAATGCAGACATTATAATCAGGGAGGATAATGGCTATAATTAATACCCTCACAAGGAAATTTGCATTGCTAAGCATAGTTGCCCTTAGCCTTATAGCTGCTTATATGTATGCAGCCATTCTGTTTCTGCATCATATAAAGGGCGAAGGCGTAGCTATAAACCTTGCAGGCCACCTAATGTTCCGCTCCTTTAAGATGGCGTGGCTTGTTCAAAAGATAACATTGGAAGGAAAACCTGAAAATGCAGAGCTGCTTAAAAAAGGGCTTAAAGATGAGGTTGTAAGATTTGAAGAGATAATTGAAAATCTGAAAAAGGGCAGCAGGGAATTACGGATTCGACCATTAACTAAACACGAAGAGGGCGCCGTGTTAATATTTGATAACATTGTTAATGGCTGGAATCTTATATTTAAACCTGCGTTATTAGATATAATAACTCTACCCTCCCCAAAAAAAGAAATTCAGGAATATGACAATCTCATCAATGCCTATGTAGAAAAGATAAATAATTTTGTAAAACATATTGAAACAGACCATGAAGATAAAGTAAGGGGTTTTACATTTTTTACCTTTTCTGCTGTGTTTGTTTTTAGCGTTACTGCCGCTGTTATAATAATCTATATAAGGCGTTCAATAGTCTCTCCACTAAAAACACTCAACGATGCAGTAAATAATATTGAAAATAAAAAGTTTAATATCTGCGTTGATGTAAAAAGCAGGGATGAGCTGGGACATCTTGGGAATGCCTTTAACAGCATGGCGCAGAGGCTGGGCGCCTTGTGCGCTGAAAAGGCAATGCTTATCCAGTCCCTTGAGGACAAGGTCAGGGAGAGGACAAAAGACCTTGAGGCTGCACTGATTCAGGCAGATGCTGCAAACAGGGCAAAAACAGACTTTCTTGCAAATATGTCCCATGAATTAAGGACGCCGCTTAATTCAGTCATAGGCTTTTCAGAGCTTCTGCTGGAAAGCGAGCCAGACTCTGCCCTTACTGATAAACAGAAGAAATTCCTTAATTATATTAACGAAAGCGGCGAGCTAAATGAAGTAGGTGAGCCGAAGATTGCACAATCGGATATAACCCCTGCTGAAAGGCATACAAGGCAGATTGACATCTTCACCACTCAGGCAAGCCCTGTTATTAAAGAGCTCCTTGGCATTGATATCCTGAACATGACCCCCCTTGAGGCATTGAGCAAACTCCATGAATTAAAGAAGAAGCTGCAATAACAATCTTAAGGAAAAAGGCAATTTTTGCTCACTTGCAATCTTGACAAATGAAATTCTGGTGATATATTTAAGGTGTTGGGAAAATAATGAGGATAATTAAGGATAAAAAATTAATAATGCAGAACCAAACTCCAAAGATTCTGATTGTTGATGATAGTCCAATTCAAATAGAATATCTTAAAGAGTGTCTTGTTAAGATTGGTTTTGAGATACATGCTACTACAAAAGGTTCCGAAGCAATGGAGATTGCTGAATCCCTGATGCCGGACTTAATATTATTAGATGTAATAATGCCTAAAGATGACGGTTATTCTATATGTAAGATGCTAAAATCTAAAGAGTTAACAAGGGATATACCCGTAATATTTATTACAGCAAAGACTGAGAAACGGGATAAAATAGAAGGATTTAATATTGGCGCTTTTGATTATATAACCAAGCCATTTTATCATGAAGAAGTAGAGGCTCGTGTAAAAAACGCTATTAGTTTAAAACTATCGCGGGATGAACTAAAGAGAAAAAATGACATCCTTGAGGTTCTTTCAATACGGGATGAGTTAACAATACTTTATAACAGAAGATATATACTAAAAAGGCTTGACGAAGAGATTGAACGTGCGAAACGATACAACCGTTTCTTTAGTTGTATTATGATTGATATAGACTATTTTAAAAAGGTAAATGATACCTACGGCCATCCGGGAGGAGATATTGTATTAAGATATATGGGAGACATGCTAAGAAAAAATCTACGTACAGTTGACATAGCCGCAAGATACGGCGGAGAAGAATTCATGCTCCTTCTCCCAGAGACAGATCTTGCAGGATCTAAGGTAGTTGCTGAGAAGCTTCGGCATCTTGTTAGTAATGGTTTTCCTCCGGAGGGATTACCGCAAGACTTCAAGTTCACTATAAGCCTTGGTATAGCAATATATCCATATCACGGTGACAACAAGGAGAGGCTTATTAAAGCAGCAGATGAGGCTCTATACGCTGCAAAGGCCGCTGGTAGAAACTGCTATAAGGCATATAGTTTAAACCGCTGATTAATATTACTTCGCTTTTTCCCTGATAATCTTCAACAGCTCATCATAAGTAACAGACTTTACACCGAGCGATTTTGCCTTATCAAGTTTTGAGCCGGGTTCATCTCCAACAATAAGGTAGTCTGTACTCTTTGAAACAGATGCTGTTACATGTCCGCCGAGTCCCTCAATCATGTCCTCAATCTCTTTTCTTGATTTTGGCAGGGAGCCTGTTATCACAAAGGTAAAATCCTCGAGGGGCAGCTCCCCTTTCTTCTTTTCTCTAAAATCAGGATTAGTTATCTCAAGGCCAAGCGATTTTAGCTTCTCAATGGTGCGGATATTTTCTGAATCATTGAAAAAGGCTGTAATTGAACCTGCAATCTTTTCGCCTATCTGTTTTATCTCCATAACCATTTCAGGCTTTATATGATAAAACTCTTCAAGTTTTTCAAAATTCGATGACAAAAGTTTTGCAGCATACTCGCCAACATGGATTATGCCGAGGCTGTAAAGGAATTTAGAGAGCGTTGTATGCCTGCTCTTTTCTATGGCATCAATAAGATTCTGTGCAGATTTTTCCGCAAACCTCGGAAGCTGAAGCAGGTCATCTTTTTTTAGTTTATATATATCAGCAAAATGCTTTATCAAGCCC
>CAKKRA010000301.1 GCA_919902475.1 Nitrospiria bacterium | reverse complement strand
CTCTGCGGCAAGTTCCGGCCGGGTCACTTCCGCGGCGTGACGACGGTGGTCAACCGCCTGTTCAATCTGGTGCAGCCGGACGTGGCGATATTCGGCAAGAAGGACTATCAGCAGTTGCTGCTCATCGAACTCATGGTCGCCGATCTTGGCATGCCGATCGAGATCGTCGGCGTGGACACGGTACGCGAGGCGGATGGCCTGGCCATGAGTTCGCGCAATAATTATCTGAGCGTGGCTGAGCGCAAGACGGCGGCAAAGCTTTACGCCGTGCTTTGCAGCTTGCGCGACCGCTTGATAAAGGAGAGAAGGGCGGTTGCCGGCATGGAGACCGATATGCTGCGCGAGCTTGAAACCGCCGGTTTTCGCCCCGATTATCTGAGCATTCGCCGTGCGGCGGATTTGGGCAAACCCGATCCGCGGGACAAGGCGCTGGTGATTCTGGTGGCGGCGTGGCTCGGGCGCATGCGTCTGATAGACAACCTCGACGTGCAGGTTTGAATCCCCGGCGGCAAACACGGATAATATTTGCATGCGCCGCATCATGATGAAGTCCAAACTGCACCGCGTGCACGTTACGCATTCCGAGCCGGACTACGAGGGTTCGGTGGCGATTGACGGCAAATTGCTGGACGCCGCCGACATTCGCGAATACGAGCGCATCGAGGTCTATAACCTCAAGAACGGCGAGCGCTTCTCGACCTACGCCATCCGCGCCGAGGCCGGCTCCGGCATCGTCTCGGTCAACGGCGCCGCGGCGCACAAGGCCGACCCCGGTGACATCGTCATTATCTGCGCCTACGCCGAGTACGAGGAGCGCGAGCTGATGACCTTCAAGCCGCGTCTGGTATACGTCGACGCGCACAACCGCATTACCCACACACGCAACGCCATTCCCGTCCAGGTCGCCTGACGCGCCCCGCTGTCACGGCGAATATCTCCGCTACAATCTAACCAGGCGCGCGCGGCGTGCCGGGCCTCGCTCGGTAATGCAATGCGGCGAGGCGCAGGTCATGCAACGGGAGACGCGCTGTGGCGGGTTCCATGCTTCAGGTGACCATTGACGGCCGTCCGTCCCGCTTTCCCGCGGGGCTTACCGTCGGGCAGGCGCTGCACGCACTGGCCATCGAGCTGCCGATGCTCTGCCATGACGAGCGGCTCAAGCCCGCTGGCGGTTGCCGGTTGTGCCTGGTGCAGATTCAAGGAGACCTCCGCCCGGCCACGGCCTGCAACACGCCGCTCGCCGCGGGCATGGTCATCGAGACGCGTACCCCCGAACTCGAGGCCGAGCGGCGCACGCTGCTGACGCTCCTCGTCCAGCACTACCCGCGCGACGCCGTGAAGCGCTTCCCCGAAAAGCCGTTTCACCGCTGGTTGCTCGCCTACGGCGTCGAGCCGGACGCCGAGCCCGCGCTCGTGCCGCCGGACGACAGTCATCCCTACCTGCACGTGGACATGGCGCGCTGCATCCACTGTTACCGCTGCGTGCGCATCTGCGACGAGCTCCAAGGCCAGTTCGTGTGGCACGCGCTCGGTCGTGGAGAGGCCACGCGCATCGTGCCCGGCACCGCGTCCACGCTACGCGCGAGTTCCTGCGTCGGCTGCGGGGCGTGCGTGGACACCTGCCCGAGTGGCGCACTTGAGGACCGCTCCCGGCTCGAACGCGGCGCGCCCACGGCCTGGACGCGCACGGTCTGCCCCTACTGCGGTACCGGCTGCGAGCTCGAGCTCGGCACGCGCGCAGGGAGGATGGTCGCGGCGCGTCCGGCGCCCGATGCGCCGGTGAACAAGGGGCACCTGTGCGTGAAGGGACGCTACGCTCTCGATTTCGTCACCGCCGAGGATCGTGTCACCCACCCCATGATCCGGGAGCGCGGCGCGTGGCGGCGGGTTTCATGGAACGAGGCGATCACCTTCACCGCCGAGCGCCTGCGCGACATCCTCGGCCGCGACGGCCCACAGGCGCTGGCGGTGCTGGCCTCGGCGCGCGCCACCAACGAGGAGAATTATCTCGCGCAAAAGTTCGCGCGTACCGTGCTCGGCACGAACAACGTGGACTGCTGCGCGCGCGTGTGCCACACGCCGACGGCGGCGGCGATGAAGCTCATGCTCGGCACGGGCGTGGCGACCGGTGCCTATGACGACATCGAGGCCGCGCGCACGATCCTGGTCTGTGGCGCGAACCCCACGGAGAACCACCCCATCCTCGGCGCGCGCATCAAGCAGGCCGCGCGCCGTGGCGCGCGGTTGATCGTCATTGACCCGCGACGCATCGAGCTCGCCGAATACGCCACGTTGCACCTGGCGCTGCGCCCCGGCGGCAACGTACCGTTGTTCAACGCGCTGGCCCACGTGATTGTCGAGGAGCGGCTTGGCGACGAGGACTTCATCGCGCGGCGCGTGGACGAGTTCGAGGCGTTGCGCGCCTTTCTGCGTGACTGGACGCCAGAGCGGGCGGGCCCGCTGTGCGGTGTCGCGCCCGGGTTGATTCGCGAAGCGGCGCGCCTTTACGCCGCCGAGAAGCCGGGACTCATCATGCACGGCCTCGGGATGACCGAGCACGTGCAGGGCACCGAAGGCGTGATGGCGCTCGTGAACCTGGCGCTACTCACCGGTAACCTCGGTCGGCCGGGCGCCGGCATCAACCCGCTGCGCGGCCAGAACAACGTGCAGGGTGCGGCGCAGATGGGCTGCGACCCGGGCGTGCTCACGGGCGGCGTCGCGATCGAGGACGGGCGCGCGGCCTTCGAGCGCGCCTGGGGCGTGCCGTTGCCGGCGGCGCGCGGCCTCAACCTGTTGCAGATGATGGACGCCGCGGAGGCGGGTAATCTCAAAGGACTGTGGGCCATCGGTTACGACCTGCTGCTCACCAACGCCCAGGCCGCGGCCACGCATCGGGCGCTGGCGCGCCTTGAGCTGCTGGTGGTGCAGGACCTGTTTCTCAATGAGACGGCGCGTGCTTACGGCACGGTGTTTCTGCCCGCGGCCGCATCGTTCGAGAAGGACGGCACCTTCATGAACGCCGAGCGGCGCATCCAGCGCGTGCGCCGCGCGCTCGCGCCGCCCGGCGAGGCGCGCGCCGACGCCGATGCGTTGTGCGCCGTGGCGCGGGCGCTTGGCAAGGGCGAGTCATTCCACGACGTTCCGGCCGAGGCGGTCTGGAACGAGATCCGCGCCGTCTGGCCGCCGGTCGCGGGCATCACCTACGCGCGCCTCGATCATGGCGGGCTGCAATGGCCGTGCCCGGACGAGAACCACCCCGGCACGGCGGTGCTGCACACCGAGCGCTTCGCGCACGGTGTGCGCACCGCGCTGCGGCGCATCGAGTACCACCCCAGCCCCGAAATAACGGACGGGGAATTCCCGTTCGTGCTCATCACCGGGCGCGAGCTCTACCAGTTCAACGCCGGCACCATGACGCGGCGCACGCGCAACCGCGAGCTGCGCCCGACGGATACCCTCGACCTCGCGCCCGAGGACGCGCAACGTCTCGGCATCGGCGACGGTGACCGCGTGCGTATGTACAGCCGCTACGGCGAGACGGAGTTACCCGCCCGGGTGAGCTTGGCCATGAAGCGCGGTGAGGTCTTTGCGACGTTCCATTCGAGCGCGGTGTTCCTCAATCGCGTGACCGGCCCGCACCGGGATCGTTTCGTCAAGACGCCGGAGTACAAGCTTACGGCCGTGCGCATTGAGCGTGTCTGACACCACTGCGTGCGATTACAATATTGTCGGCGGGAACGGATTAATCAGGATAAATTAATGGTGCCGAAGGTGGGACTCGAACCCACACAGTGTTGCCACTACCAGATTTTGAG
>CAKKRA010000300.1:422-2078 GCA_919902475.1 Nitrospiria bacterium | reverse complement strand
TCCTTTACCCCTTCAACTACCTCCACATGCACATCATCTCTTTCGCCTGTTTTGATTTTTCTTTTTTCCTTTGTGCCATTGTTCAGAACATAAAGAATTTCTCCGCTCTCATCCCGCTGGACAGCCTTCTTTGGCACTATTAATGCCTTTTCCTTTTCAACAACAATTATCTTTGCATCCACTGTCATTCCGAGTGTGAGCTTTTCTGTTAGATTCAGTTCAATCTCTGTTTCCAATACCTTTTTATCCATAATCTCCTTTGGGTCATTGGATTTTATCAGCTTTTTGCCGACCATCATGCCGATTTTGGCAATCTTGCCGTAAAACCTTTCTCCGGGATATGTATCAGTTGTAACATAGGCTCTCTGGCCGATCCTTAATTTTCCTATGTCAGACTCATCAACCTCTACCTTTGCCTTTATCTTGCTTACATCAGCAATAAGCAGTATTGTCTCAGGAGCGCCGAGGCTGCTTATTACTTCTCCTTCTTCTTTATATTTTTTTATTATAGCGCCGGAAAAAGGGGCGCGGATAATGGTATTTGCAAGCATTGCCCTTAGATATTCCAATGATGCCTTTGATCGTTTAAATTCGTCTTCTGAATCATCGTATTCCTTTTTTGATATTATTCCATCTCCAAAAAGATTTTTAGCCCTTTTATAGTTTCTCTCAGCCTGTGAAAAAACAGTCTCTGCCTCTTTTACCTGAGCATCCAATTCCTCGCTGTCTAATAAAATAAGTGATTGGCCTGTCTTAACAAAATCCCTTTCCTTTACCAAAATCCTTCTTATCCTGCCTGTTATCTTAGCGCTCAGCTCTGCCTGATTTACTCCTTCTATCTTTCCAGTTGCAGCTACAATCTGGTTTATCTTTCCATATTGAACTATTACTGCATTATTGTTATCTCTATTCCTTAATCCCAAGAATAAAAAGACCACTCCTATTGCTATTACACTTAATATAATGACCCATTTATTTTTCAATTTTTATTTTCACCCCTTTTTGGAATTAACGCCGTTTTTCAATCTCCCATCCTCCAGATATAAAACCCTGTCTGACATATCCATTATACGGCTGTCGTGTGTAACAATTACAACAGAGCTCTTTTCTTTAATAGAAAGGTCTCGCAGCAATTCTATAACAGAATGTCCTGTTTTTGAATCTAAATTTCCTGTGGGCTCATCTGCCAAAATAATAGACGGCCTGTTTGCCAATGCCCTTGCAATGGATACGCGCTGTTTTTGCCCGCCACTCAAGTCCATTGGCAGAAAATCCACCCTGTCTTTTAGCCCAACCCTTTCCAATAATTGCCTTGCCTCTTCCTTTGCCTTTTTCCCTTTTATGCCTTTCAGGTTTAATGAGACCTCAACATTCTCTAATGCAGTTAATGCAGGAAAAAGATTGAATGCCTGAAAGATAAAGCCGATATATTTATTTCTTATCTCTGGCAGAGAATGTTCATCCAGCTCATGCGTCTTAATTCCTTTTATTACTACCTCGCCGCTTGTCGGCCTTAAAATGCACCCCATTATTGAAAGCAGCGTTGTCTTGCCGCTTCCAGACGGCCCCATGACAGCGACTACCTCGCTGCTCTTTACATTAAATGATACATCATCTACTGCCATGACTTCAACAGAGGCTTCATGGTAAATCTTT
>CAKKRA010000300.1:0-412 GCA_919902475.1 Nitrospiria bacterium | reverse complement strand
ACTTCAATATTATTTTCTTCCATCTTAAACCTTAAATACAATTGCAGGGTCTATTTTTGTTGCCTTTCTTATGGAGATAAATGATGCAAAGACGCACATCAGGATTGTAAGAAAGAAGACAGCAACTATCAGATAATTTGGTATAATCATGGCAAGTCCTGTCTTTTCATATCCTTTTATCAGAAACTGCGTTATAACAAACCCCACAATATAACCGATAACTGCATTTACAATCGCCTGCTCAAAGATTATCTTATATATAAAAAAATTGTTTGCTCCTATTGCTTTAAGTGTGCCATACTCTCTCAAATGCTCTATTGTGGATGTATAAATGGTCTGGCCGACAATCACTATGCCAATTGCAAAGCCCATAAATGCAGTCATGAGAAAACCCATGCCCATGCCTGTTTCA
>CAKKRA010000299.1 GCA_919902475.1 Nitrospiria bacterium | reverse complement strand
AGGATACAGCGCATCCTTTAAATAATGAAACCCGTCAGATGATAGAGGCAAAGGTTTTGTCAGAATACGAAAAGGAATTGGCAAAACAGGCAGAAGGCGCAGCAGAGGCAGATGCACAGGCAGGGGCGTAAAAGGCCGAAATTGAAAATTTGAAAATCAAAAGTCAAAATTGCGGAAAAAGATTCTAATCAAAAAAATTCCTTAATTTTGATTTTTACATTTTGAATTTTACATTTTCATGTGTTTGGGGCGTCGACAAGCGGTAAGTCACGAGATTTTGGATCTCGCATTCCCAGGTTCGAATCCTGGCGCCCCAGCCACTGCCTTGATACATTTATAACCATTCTGTTTTTGTGGTTAAAAAAGGATAAGAAATGTCAAAGGACTTGAAGATTTTTTCAGGAAATGCCAATATTGCTTTGGCAAAAGGCATATGCGATTATTTAAAGACACCATTAGGCGATGTGACGGTCTCCACATTCAGCGATGGAGAGATAATGGTGCAGCTTAATGAGAATGTAAGGGGCATGGACATATTTATAGTTCAGCCGTCTTCAAATCCTGTTAACAGAAGCATAATGGAGCTGCTGATAATGATAGATGCCTTAAAAAGGGCATCTGCTTACAGGATTACAGCAGTTCTCCCTTATTTTGGATATGCAAGGCAGGACAGGAAGGTGCAGTCAAGGGCGCCTATTACAGCCAAATTGATTGCAGATATTATTACTGCTGCAGGAGCTCAAAGGGTCCTTACAATTGACCTTCATGCAGGCCAGATACAGGGCTTCTTTGATATACCAGTTGACCATCTTTATGCTACGCCTGTTATACTTGACTATATAAAGTCTTTGAATCTCAAAGACCTTGTTGTTGTCTCCCCTGATGCCGGCGGGGTTGAGAGGGCAAGGGCATTTGCAAAGAGACTAAAGGCATCCCTCGCAATTGTGGATAAGAGAAGGGACGGACCGAATGTTTCAGAGGTGATGAATATTATAGGCGATGTGGAGAATAAAAATGCGCTGCTGCTTGATGATATGATAGACACAGCAGGAACTATAACACAGGCAGCAGATGCAATAAAGAAGAAGGGCGCAATGAAGGTAATTGTGGGATGCACCCACGGCATATTTTCTGGCAATGCCATTAAAAGGATTAATGACTCTGCAATTGAAGAGGTAATTTTAACGGATTCTGTCCCATTAAATGATAAATATAAAGAGTGCAAAAAGAAGATGACAGTGCTCTCAGTAGCGCCATTACTCGGCGAGGCGATAAAAAGGATACACACTGAGGAGTCAGTAAGTTCGCTGTTTGTGTAATTTTGTAAATCGAAATTTAAGCTTGGAGGATTAAAATGCAAAAGATTGGATTAAGCGCGGATATCAGGGAAAAATCTGGAAAGGGCGCAGCAAGGAGCATAAGGCGCGACGGCATGATACCGGCTGTTCTTTACGGCCAGGGCTCTGCTAAGACTATAAGTCTTAACCCTGCTGATGTCCTGAAGATTCTTCATTCAGAATCAGGCGAGAATACCCTGATTAATTTGAAACTCAAGGGTAAAGACAAAGAGGCTGAAAAGGTGGCCATTCTCAGGGATTTTCAGAGAGACCCTGTAACAGGCAAGCTGCTTCATGCAGACCTTTTTGAGATTTCCATGGACAAGGCTATCAAGGTAAAGGTGCATGTAGAAATAACAGGAGATCAGCCGGCAGGCGTTAAAGAGGGCGGACTGCTTCAGCACAATATGCGCGAGGTGATGGTTGAATGCCTGCCTTCATTAATACCTGACAATATCAAGATTGATGCATCTGCCCTAAAGATTGGCGATGTTATCCATGTAAGGGATATTAATGTTGCTGAAGGCGTCACAATCCTTGATGACAGCACTATGGCTGTTGTATCTGTTGCTGCGCCAATGTCCGAGACAAAGTTAGAGCAGATGCTCACTGCTACACCTGCTGAGATAAAAGAACCGGAGGTTGTAGCAAAGGGTAAAGAGGCAGCGCCTGCTGAAGAGGGTGCAAAGGTTGAAAAGGCTGAGAAGGCAGAAAAGCCGGAAAAGGCTGCAAAGGCAGAGAAATCAAAATAACCCGTCAGTAAAAAGCAGTATTTGTGATTGGGCAATAGTTATAACAGGCTAAAATTGGTATCTAACAGTGAAGTTGATTATTGGTCTCGGCAACCCAGGTGATGAGTATAAACAGACAAGGCATAATGCTGGTTTCATGGTTATTGATGAGCTTGCATCTGTTTATAATATAGCTGTTAATAAAAAGAGGTATAAGTCTTTTTTTGGAAAAGGCTCTATAAATGATATAGATGTTGTTCTTGCAAAGCCGCAGACCTTTATGAATCTAAGCGGCGAATCTGTTGCCCAGATGATTAAAGGATTCAATCTTAGCGCTGATGACCTTATCATCATACACGATGATATGGATATGGACATTGGGAGGCTGAGGATAAGGGATAAGGGGAGTCACGGAGGCCACAGAGGGATAAAATCCATTATAAATGCAATTGGCACAGATTCCTTTATAAGAATAAAAATCGGGATAGGCAGGCCTCGTGCTGGTATGGATTCTTCAGATTATGTCCTATCTAATTTTAAAAAGGATGAAACGTTAGTGTTGAAGGAGGCGATGAATAAGGCTTTAGAAGCCATTTCGTTTTTATTAAAGGATGATGTAGCTGCTGCAATGAACAGATTTAATTGTTAGTTTGTTTATCAAGTAATATAAACTAAATTAAGGAGGGGTTTATGGGATTATTTATTAATTTGTCACCTGTTTTTGGTTTAGGCGGTTTAGTTTTAGCGCTTATTATCTATTTTTCTATTGCAAAAAAACCTGTTGGTACGGATCTTATGAGAGAGATATCAGACATGATTCATGACGGGGCAATGGTCTATCTTAAAAGGCAATATCTATCAATTTTTGCATTCATTGTTATTGTTTTTATTCTTCTGACAATCTTTATAGATGTTCAGACAGCCATTGCCTATGTCTGCGGCGGAGTATCCTCCATGCTCGCAGGCTTTTTTGGCATGCAGGCATCAACAAAGGCGAATGTCAGAACTGCGCAGGCAGCAAACCTTTACAAGCCTGATACAGCAAAGGCATTATCTGTTGCATTCCTCGGCGGCTCTGTTATGGGTCTTTCAGTTGCAAGCCTCGGCCTTATAGGCATAGGTGTATTCTTCATACTTTATGGCAAGCCCGAGACAGCGGCAATCATAAACGGCTTTGCAATGGGCGCTTCATCTGTTGCGCTTTTTGCGAGGGTTGGAGGCGGCATATTTACAAAATCAGCAGATGTCGGCGCTGACCTTGTTGGAAAGATAGAGGCAGGGATACCAGAGGATGATCCGAGAAACCCCGGTGTTATTGCAGACAATGTTGGCGATAATGTCGGTGATGTGGCAGGACTCGGAGCAGACATATTTGAGTCATATGTTGGAGCTGTTGTTGCAAGCATTGCAATCGGCGCAACTGCGCTTGCAGGAAGCAAGGTGGCCCTGCTCGGATCAACAGCAGCCCTCATGTCATTACCGCTTATCCTCATAATGGCCGGGCTTGCGGCATCTGTAATAGGCATCTTATCAATGAGGATACTTGAGAGCTTTAATCCTGCA
>CAKKRA010000298.1 GCA_919902475.1 Nitrospiria bacterium | reverse complement strand
AAAACAAGACCTGTCTTCTGCCTTTCAGTAACCTGCTCAGCCATTAAGCCTCCTTTAAAATAAATTGATTACACAGATTCTTTAAAATGATTCCACAGATTAAAACTACTCTTTTTGTCCAAATCTGTGTAATCTGCTTCTTGAAATCGGTGTAATCACTATCATCTTTTTTTCAGATATTGTCCCTTATATCAAAATTTAACTCCCCGAATTCCTTTGAGGCAACAGAAACCCTTATTAAATGTTCTCCATCAGTCAGCCTGTCAGTTGAAAGCCTTACATCTATTTCCTTTCCTTTCTCAAACTGCACTGATGTATTCTCATTTATGCTGTCTGCCTTAACAAAGCCTGATCCGCCTTTAATCTCTATCTGCGGCAAAGGGATATCCTTATTGTCAGCGCTTATTTTATTAATCTTCGTTATCGTTGCAGAGGCAAGGCTGTTCTCAAGGATAAATTCAATGCCAATATCTGTATTCCTCAGGCTGCCTTTTTTGTAAAGCCTTCTTAGTATAAACTGTGGAATCATATCAGTTCCGTTAAATCCTTCACTGGAATCTTATCCTTCAATGCCTCAGAAAAGATGCGCTTACAGGTCGGACAAGCAGTGATTATTTGTTTTGCTTTAGTCTGTTTGATATTTTCAACAGCTATCTCTGTTACTTTCTTAGCTGTCATTGGTCTGAATTGATACAGGCCAGCCCCGCAGCAGTTGTTATTTTCCCTCGTTTTGATCGGCTCTCTCAGTGCGGCAGTCTGCCTAAGGATATTTCTTGGCGCATCGTATATATTTAGATATCTGCCGAGGAAACATGGGTCATGATATACAGTATCTATATCAGATTTTTTGTTTAAATGCAACCTTCCATCTTTCATTAACGCCTCTGTAAATTGTGCAATGTGAAAAACATCCGCAGAAAGACCAAAACCGAGAGAAGGATAGATTGATTTAAGCATATATGCACATGCAGGACATGAAGTAACTATCTTTTTTGCACCTGATGATGATAGGGCAGTTTTAACCTTATCAGCAAGGCCTTTTGCCTCTTCTGTATAGCCTGATGCCCAAAGCGGAAAACCGCAGCAGTCAGAAAAAGTACTGTATCCCTCTCCTGCTTTGTCTAATAAATTTATTGTAGAGTTAAGTATATCCTTATCAAGCAATGTGGAGCAGCCCACAAAATATAATATATCAGACCCTCTCCCCTCGGGGGAGAGGGAAGGGTGAGGGGGAAGCGCTAACTCTTTGTCATAAGGATTATTAAATTTTTTAAACTGTTCTAAAAATTGCCTGATATCTTCCGGCTCCTTTTTTGCTGCAACAATCTCATCCCTCGCTGCCTGAACCATTGAGGGGATATCCACATCATCAACAAGGCAGTAGCTCTTGCATCTTTTGCACATGCAGCAGGAGTAGAATGTATCCACTACATCAGGGTCGTCATAGCTAAGCTTGTCTTCCAATACGAGCAGGGCTGTTAAAGATTTGCCCCAAGGCGTTACCCTTTCTTTTTTCTCCACCTCTGCCACTGGACAGGCAAACCTGCACATCTTAGGACACGCAGCGCAGAGCTTAATTTTATGTAGATACTCTTTTAGCATTCTATAATCCTAACTTCCCCGGATTCATAATATTATTTGGATCAAGAGCTGTCTTTATCCTTTTCAACAGCTCAAATCCGCTGCCAAGCTCCTTTTTAAGCCATTCGCCTTTAAAAAATCCTATGCCGTGATGATGGCTGATAGTGCCGCCGGCATTTATCACAGCCTGCATCACATCATCCCACATCTTTTTGTAAAACCCTTCTGACTCATCCTCTGACGGCGCCTCGCCAAGTATTGTAAAATAAATGCATGCGCCTTCAGGATACACATGACTAAAGTGCGCCATTGCATAGCCGTAATTATCAAGCGCTCCTTTGACGCTGTCATAAAGATTATTCAGTTTATCCCATGTTGCCGCTACCTCAATGGTATCCAATATAGCTGTCTCTTCAGACAATATCTCTGCCTGCTTATATGAAATATCGTATCTATGCATCCACCAGAACTCGCCTGCCTCTTTGCCTAAATCCTTTGCATCATGTTCAAGGCATATCTTAAATCCCTCTTTTGACTCTGTCTCAACAACGGATTTATTTCCTTCAAAACCAATAACTAAAAGCACGCCTTTTTCTGTCTTTAATCCAAGCGAACCCATTGCAAGGGCTGTATCCTTTTCATCATAGAGTCTTACAACAGCAGGCCTCAGTCCGTTTCTCATTATAAGCCTTATTGCCTCAAGGCCAGAAGAGATATCCTTAAACAAAAATCCCTTTGTCTCCCTCTGCTCTGGAGTTGGCCATATCCGCAGAACTGCATCAAGGATGATTCCGAGCGTGCCTTCTGA
>CAKKRA010000297.1:532-5527 GCA_919902475.1 Nitrospiria bacterium | reverse complement strand
AGGTCATGGGGCGTGCCTATTACAATAGTCAGGTGCAAGTCGTGCAATGAGCCACTGATGGAGCAGAATATAATGAACAATATTGCAGATATGATTGATAAGGAAGGCGCTGATGTATGGTTTTTAAAAGAGGCTTCTGAGCTTCTTCCAAAAGGAACAGCATGTCCAAAGTGCGGCAAGGCAGAATTTACAAAGGAAACAGATATACTTGATGTATGGTTTGACTCTGGCGTGAGCCATGCTGCGGTGCTGAGGGAGAGGCCTGAGCTTTCATGGCCTGCTGATATGTATCTTGAAGGAAGCGACCAGCACAGAGGGTGGTTCCACAGCTCTCTGCTTGAATCAATAGCTACTGTCAGCGAGTCGCCATATAAGACAGTGCTTACTCACGGGTTTGTTGTTGACGGCTCTGGAAAGAAGATGTCAAAGTCAGCAGGGAATGTTGTAGCGCCTCAGGAGGTCATAAAGCAGTATGGCGCAGAGATATTAAGGCTATGGGTTTCTGCAGAGGATTATAAGGATGATATAAGAATATCAAAGGAGATTTTGACAAGGATTGCAGAGGCATATCGGAGAATCAGAAATACCTGCCGTTTTCTTCTCGGCAATCTTTATGACTTTAATCCTGAAAAGGATGCGGTTTCAGATAATGAGCTCCTTGAGATAGACCGCTGGGCATTGCACAGGCTGCAGGTGCTTATTCAGCGTGTTGAGGATGCTTATAATAATTTTGAGTTTCATGTAATATTCCATTCTTTGCACAATTTCTGTGTTGTTGACATGAGCTCATTTTATCTTGACGTATTAAAGGACAGGATATATACATTCAAAAAGGGCTCAATAGACAGAAGGGCAGGCCAGACTGTTGTGTATAAGATCCTTGACACCCTTGTTAGGATAATGGCGCCTATATTGACCTTTACTGCTGATGAGGTGTGGCAATACATCCCTGCAAAAAAGGAAGAGGCTGTTCATCTTGCAGATTTTCCAAAGGTAGAAAAGAAGCTTGTAGATGAAAAACTTGCAGAGAAATGGGACAGGCTTTTAAAGATAAGGGATGAGGTGTTAAAGGCATTGGAGATTGCAAGGCAGGAGAAGAGGATAATAGGGCACTCGCTTGATGCAGAGGTTTCTATATATGCATCAGATGATGATATAAATTTCTTAAAAGGATTTGACCTGAACAGCATCTTTATTGTGTCATCAACAAAATTAGACAGCAATAAGCCAGCCCCGCAGGATGCTTTAAAGAGTGAAGAGATTGGGGGGATGTATGTTATGGTTACACATGCAGGCGGCGGAAAATGCGAGAGGTGCTGGAACTACAGCGAGGCCATTGGCAAGGATAAGAAGCACCCCACTGTGTGCAATAGATGCGTTGAGGCGCTAAGTTAAAATGAGCAGCAAATATATAATCATCTTTATTATAACAATCCCTGTTATTGTCTTAGACCAGTTTACAAAATTCTATATACAGAAGTCCATGAAGCTGCATCAATCAATAAAGGTGATAGACGGCTTCTTTGACATTACTTATGTGCTAAACAAAGGCGCTGCATTTAGTTTTTTGGCTGACAAGCCAGAGGGCTTTACTATCCCATTCTTTGTTATTGTCTCTGTTATAGCAATAGGCATAATCGGTTTTCTTTTTTATCAGACAAAAAAGAACGATTATGTTTCTCTTATTGCATTTGCGCTGCTTCTTGGAGGAAGCATTGGCAATCTTATTGACAGGATAAGGCATGGCGCAGTAACAGACTTCCTTGATTTTTATTTTCATCAATACCACTGGCCTGCTTTTAATGTTGCAGACTCTGCAATAACAACAGGGGTGTTTTTATTTCTATTTTCACAGATATTCTTTAAAAAGAAGACCGCATAATGTCTCTGCAAGAACATACAGCAAGATTTTCTATAACACCTGAATATGTACATACAAGGATAGACCATTTCCTGGTTAAACAGGATATTAGCATCTCAAGGACATACATCCAGAGGCTGATTAAGGACGGCCATGTAACAGTCAACAATAAGTCAGTAAAATCAAATTATCGGCTCCGCTTGAATAATGAGATTGTTGTTATTATCCCTCCTCCAACTGAATTAGAAATCGTGCCGGAAAATATCCCATTAGACATAATATATGAGGACAGCTCCATTATTGTAATAAACAAGCCTGCAGGAATGGTTGTGCATCCTGCAGCAGGGAATTACAGCGGCACCATTGTTAATGCCCTTCTCTACCACTGCAAAGACTTAACAGGCATTGGCGGCAAAGAGCGTCCTGGAATTGTTCACAGGCTTGACAAGGATACATCAGGCCTGCTTGTTGCTGCAAAGAATGACCATAGCCAGCAGCATTTATCGCATCAGTTTAAAAAAAGGACTATTGAAAAGAGGTATATTGCCATTGTTGCAGGTGTTGTTAAAAAGGAGAGCGGGACAATAGAAATTCCTATTGGCAGGGATATTAAAGACAGAAAAAAGATATCTCCGACAACAAAAAGGGCAAGGACAGCAATAACGCATTTTAAGGTAGTAGAGAGGTTCAAGAATGCAAGCCTCCTTGAGATAAAGATTGAGACAGGCAGGACGCATCAGATAAGGGTTCATCTTGCAGATTTTAAGCACCCTGTTTTAGGTGATATTCAATACGGCGGAAAGAATATGAGGAACTGGGATAATATCCATATCGCAAGGCAGATGCTCCATGCAGAGAGGCTCGGCATTATACACCCTGTTACAGAAAAATTCGTGGAATTTAAGGCAGAGACGCCAGAGGATATGAAGAGAGTGCGAACATTGCTTCGCAGTAAATTAATAGGAGAATAAAAAAGTGTATTTAAAGACAAGCTAAAGACGAGGCTTGAGAAGCTATGAATTGTTCATTAGTCACAGTGCTTGTTACTTAATGCAAGAAGATAGGTGTTGCACCATTTAAATTCTAATTCACAAGCCCTTCTTATATCAGAACACCCCTGCTGCTTATTGCCTAATTTTATATATAAAATACCACGATTGTTGTAAGTGCCAGCATGTAGAGGAGCTAACTGCAGAGATTTGTTGTAGTCTGATATAGCATGGTCAAGGTTCCCCTTTATTTCTTGGTCAAGTCCACGATTTGCATATGCCAGAGCATTTTCAGGATTTATTTCCAGCGCCTTATTAAAATCAGTAATAGCAAGATCGTGATGACCTTTTCTTCCATACGCAGCTCCCCGAGATATATAACAATCAGCACAAGATGGTTTTAGCTCTAAAGCTTTGGTAAAGTCACTAATTGCTAAATCATATTGTCCATTTTTACCATGGGCATTCCCACGATTATAATAAGCCTCAGCTAATTTTGGATCTATTTCTAATGCTTTATTATAGTCAGATAGTGCAATATCGTATTGTCCTTTGTCATTAAAGATGAGACCTCGATTAATATAAGCTGCAGCAAGTTTGGAATCAATCTCCAACGCCTTATTAAAATCCGAGAGAGCGAGGTCAAGCTGGCTTTTACTTTCATAGGCAATTCCTCGATTATTGTAAGCGCTTACGTAATTTGGGTCTATTTCCAATGCCTTGCTATAATCGGAAATAGCTAAGTCATAGTCGCCCTTTTCTCTATAGATATTTCCACGGCTGTAATATGTCTTGGCATCCATTGGATTTAACTCTAATGCCTTATTAAAATCCGAGAGGGCGAGATCATGTTCATCTTTGTTTTTATTGATTAATCCCTGATGATAGAGAGCTTCTGCACCCACTGTGTATGCATCAATAGGCTTGTCAAAATCAGCAATGGTATAGGTAAGTTGCTTTTTATTGTAGAAAGATATTCCAATCAGTACAAGAATTAAAATGATTCCACAGCCTATTATTAAAGCTATTTTCATATTTTCAAAAGAATATTTTTTTAAAGGGGTATTAGAGGAAAATCATTCCTCTACTTCCTCTCCTTCAATCTTGTTCATCACAAGCCCTGTTAATGGCTTGGGGAAAAAATAGGTGGATTTCTGCGGCATCTTGTCTTTTGCCTTTGCAATCTCTATTACCTCAGATATCTTTGTGGGATTCAAAAAGAGGCAGATGTCAAATTCTCCGTTTAACACCCTCTTTGCAGCAATATTATCATCTTGTTCATAGACTATCTTTCCTTCGCTGTTGTTTTTTATTTTAAACAGATTCTCCATTATCAGCCTGTGGAGTATGGATACATCAAGCCTATTCCATGCAGATGAATGTGCCTTATCTGAATATGTATCCAATGCAGCCTCGCTCTTTAATGTCAATAGATAATAGCTCCTGTTTTTTGGATAGAGCATGCCAAAGGCATGCCCTTTCTCTCCAATTTTTTTCATTTCAGTTAGAAGCCTTTTTCTTGCTGATTCCTCATCGCCTGCTATCTTAAATTCATCAACCTTAAAATTCTTTTCAAGGATTGCAAAGTTTATTGGTTTTTTATAATTGATAAGCCTGTGTGTTGGCAGGAGCATGAGCCCTCGGTGTTCAATGCTTGTTAAAAAAACCATTATATAATTAAATGCCTCTTTGCCGGTTGCCTTCCCATATTTCTTTATCATTTCATTCCTGTAGTTGAGCGCAGTTTCATAGCGGTGATGGCCGTCTGCAATATAGAGTGATTTATTATTCATTGCATCTTTTATATAGCGTATCATGGCTGAATCAGATATCTGCCATACCCTGTGCTGGGTATTCGCTTCATCCTTTACATCAATCTTCGGCCCTAACCTCCTGGCAAATGAATCTATCTTGTTTATTATGCTGTTTTCCTTATCAGGATAAAGTCCGAATATCTGGCTGAATGAGGCGCCGCAGGCTCTCAGAAGATTAAAACGGTCATCCCTTGGCCCTTTGTGCGTATTTTCATGGGGAATAAGGCCTTCATCAAGTGATGCGAGGCAGATAAAGCCTGACAATGTTTTTTCCTCATTGTTTACTGAATAGATAAGTTCATATAAATATATGGAAGGAATATCCTCTTTT
>CAKKRA010000297.1:0-522 GCA_919902475.1 Nitrospiria bacterium | reverse complement strand
ATTATTTTTATGCTTTTTATAGAACCTATTCTGGTCCTCTGGTGTGATAACATCATAAGGCGGGGTTGCAACTAACCCGATATTCCTTACCCTCTCCTTATTATATAACACACCTTTAAAAGGCGCTATCTTTGCCATTTTTTTTATTTTCTGCTTTCCATAAATACTATAGGATTTCTATCTCCAGTTACCTTTTCTTTTTCGTTGTCTTTTTTACAGGAGCAGGCTTAGGCTTTGCCTTTGGCTTCTTTGCCGCTGCAAGCTCCTTCTTTAGCTGTTCGTTCTCTGCCTTGAGCTTCTGATTATCCCTTTTATATTCACCCTCATACAGCTTCATGCTGCTAAGCCTGTCGTCAAGAAACTGATTTTCTTCTTTGAGGTTTTTAACCTGCTGAAGGAGTGCATCCCTTTCAGCCTTCACAGCATTGACATACCTTATGCCAATGGCAAGGCCTGTTAAGATTACAACAGCTATAATAATAAAAATAATCCCCTTTTTAAAACCCTGATCCTCTGTCTGCC
>CAKKRA010000296.1 GCA_919902475.1 Nitrospiria bacterium | reverse complement strand
TATCTGTCCGTTTATGCCTGCCTGTGCTGCAACGAGGAGTGATTTGTCTTCAATAGTAATTACCTTATCAAGCCTTTTTAAGTCAATGATTATCCCGCCCTTTAACGCAACAGTGCCGCCGCATACGCCTGAGCCAGCGCCATATGGAATGATTGGAACTTTCTTCTCATTTACAAATTTTAGAATCTTGACTACATCGTCATAATTATTCGGCCAGACAATTGCATCAGGAAGATTGACAAACTTCTTCTGTCTCTGATTGAAGATAGTCAATGGCAGGTTGTCACGGGAGTAGGTAATAAGGTCTGCCTTGCTTGTTGAAACAGAGTCAGGGCCAATAATATTTTTCAGTTCATCAAAGGGCTTCATATCTCACTCATATATAGATATTCACTCAGACTATACACCTTCATCTTATCCTTTGCAGATTGGCCTCTTCTCAGGTTCTGCAGGCAATAGGAGCACTCTGTCAACAAAATCTCTGTGCCTGCTTCTTTGAAAGGTTTTAGCCGCTCTTTAGCAACAGCGCCTGCCATGTCCGGATACAGCATACCAACGCCGTTTCCTGCGCCGCAGCAAAGAAGGCTTTTATCATGATTGATGTCAATAAACCTCTCACTGCTGCCCTTTAACACCTGCCGCGGCGCATCGTATATACCGTGTTTAATATGCAGGACACAAGGGTCATAATATGACAGATTCGCTTTAGCCTTTATCTTGAACTTTGCATCAGCAAGGAATTCTGTAATATGAAGGATGTTAAAATCACCATCTGCCTTTTCCTTTAAATGACTGTAGCACTGGGCACATGGGACAATTATTGTCTTGATGTTCATTTCAGCAATTCTTTTTAAATCCTTATCAGAACAATTGTCATTAATATCTATCGGCCTGCCGCAGCATGTTTCTTCCTCAAGAATTTCAAAATCAAGTTTTGCCTTATCAAGGAGAGAAATAATTCTCTGTCCTGCAGCTCTCTCCTTTGTTGAATATATGCAGCCCATATATAGGAGATAGGCAGGCTTTGGCCTTTGGGTATATACAAAAGGCGCTGGTTTTTCGCCAAATATATTGTATCCATCTCTGATATTTGCCATGCCTTCTTTAAAAGGGACAAGCTCCGGGGCAATAAGGCTTATCTTTCTTTTTACAAATTGCACTATCTCTGATATTGGCACA
>CAKKRA010000295.1 GCA_919902475.1 Nitrospiria bacterium | reverse complement strand
ATATTAATATCCAGCCAAAGCTGCTTCGTGTGATTGAGACGCAGACATTTATGAGGATCGGCGGGACAAGGGATATGACCACTGATGTAAGGATAATTGCAACAACAAACAGGAATCTTTCCTCTGAGTTGAAGAAAGGAAATTTCAGGGAAGACTTATTTTACAGGCTGAATGTAATGCCTGTATATGTGCCGCCGCTCAGGGAGAGGCTGGAGGATATCCCTAATCTGTCAGCCTTGTTTATAAGCCAGTTCAACAGGGAATTTAAAAAGAAGGTAAAGGGTTTATCAATGGAGGTTGAAGCGCTTTTCTTGTCATATCCGTGGCCTGGGAATATAAGAGAATTAAAGAATGTGATAGAGCGGGCAATGATACTTACAGAAGGGAATATGATTCTGCCTGATGTAATTCCTTCTGAGATAGTGAATGCAATGGCAAGAAGCCAGAAAGCAGGATACAGTATACAGGAGCCGGAACAAATGGTTTGGGAACAGAAAGAAGAGAAGCCTATTCCGTTAAATGCTGTGAAAAAAGAGTATATATTAAAGGCAATGGCTGATGCCAAAGGCAACAGGAGCATTGCTGCAAAGGGTTTGGGCATCTCACGAACAACGCTCTGGAAAAAGCTGAAGGAGTACAGGATTTAAACAGGTGTTTAAAATCTTAACATAAGCTGTTCATTCCTTAAACAATTCTCCTGTCAAAGAATTAAAAAAAACCTCAAACACTTCTTACTGCCCTATTAAAATCAGGTATTTTAAGGCATTCCTCTATAAGCATATCTCTGGTATGCCTTTTGCTATAAATATATATCAAAGGTTTTAATAAAAGAGGTATTTGGTTTGTCCGCAAAAAGTATACTTATTGTTGACGATGAAGAGACATTGACCTTCAGCATACAAATGAGTTTTGTCTCTGAAAAGAGAGGCTATGAGATAGTAACTGCTGAAAGCGGCGAAGATGCTTTAGAGAAGCTAAAGAGTAAAAGATTTGATGCAGCGATTGTTGATATATATCTTCCGGGCATCAGCGGGCTTGATTTAATAAAAGGCATCAAAGAGAAAAACCCTGATACACTTATAATCATAATGTCTGCATACGCCACAATGGATAAAAAGGATGAGGCTCTGGAATACGGCGCTTTATACTTTTTTGAAAAACCATTTGATATAAAGGAAGTAAAAAAGATTGTATTAAAGACATTGGACTCAGCTTCTTTGACCTGAGTTTAATGCAAACCCCGTTAAAATATCTCTTTTCTTGAAAGGCAAGTCTATTTATGATATAAACTTACCTCATGCGATACTCAAGATTACTTATTCCAACCTTAAAGGAAAATCCGTCAGAGGCAGAGGCAATTAGCCACAAATTGATGATAAGGGCAGGCCTGGTGCGCCAGCTTGCAGCAGGGCTTTATATCTACCTTCCGCTCGGTCTTATAATCCTTGACAAGATAAACAGGATTTTAAGGGAAGAGATGAACGCCATTGGCGCACAGGAGATCTCCATGCCTGTTCTTCATCCTGCAGAGGTCTGGCAGCAGACAGGAAGGTGGAATGAGATCGGCGATGAGATGTTCCGTTTAAAAGACAGGGGCGGCAGGGACATGTGCCTCGGCATGACGCATGAAGAAATCATGACATGGCTTGCATCTATGGAGATACGTTCTTATCGTGATTTGCCGCAGATATGGTATCAGATACAGACAAAGCTAAGGGATGAGGCAAGGCCAAAGAGCGGCGTTTTGCGCACAAGGGAGTTTACAATGAAGGACTCCTACTCCTTTGATGCGGATGAAGAAGGGCTGGAAAAGAGCTATCAGCTTCATCTTGAGGCTTATAAGAAAATCTTTGAAAGAAGCGGCCTGAAATTTTATATTGTAGAGAGCGACCCGGGAATGATGGGCGGCGCTGTTGCCCATGAGTTCATGGCGCCATCCCCTGCTGGCGAGGATGAGATTGTTCTTTGCGAATGCGGCTATGCTGCAAATGTAGAGCTTGCAAAGTCAGTTCCTTCTAAACCTGATTTTCCTGACTGGAAATTAGAAGAAGTCGCAACACCAAATTCAAGGACAATAGACGAGGTATCTGAATTTTTAAAATTGGACAAAAGGCTTTTTATAAAGAGTCTGATTGTTGTCTCTCCAAAAGGCCCTGTAATGGCGCTGGTACGCGGGGATGAAGAAGTGCATGAGAAGAAGCTGAGAAAGATAATCGGAGAATTCAGGCCTGCACACAAGGAGGAGGTAAAGGAGTCTACAGGCATTGAGGCAGGATTCATCGGGCCTATAAAAAGCAAATTACAGATTATAGCAGATGAGTCTTTGCAGGAAGGCATCTATGTAACAGGCGCAAACAAAGAGGGCTATCACATAAAAGGTGTTGTGTCAAAAAGGGATTTTACAGCAGAGTTTGCAGACATCCATGCTGCAAAGGCAGGCGATGGCTGTCCTAAGTGCGGAAAGGCATTGGCATCAGAAAAGGTGATTGAGATAGGAAATATCTTCAAGCTCGGCACAAAATACTCTGAACCTTTAAAGGCATACTTTCTTGATGAAAATGGAAAAGAGAAGCCTATTATAATGGGAAGCTATGGCATTGGACCTGCGAGGATTGCTGCATCTGCAATAGAGCAGAACTATGATGATAACGGCATTATCTGGCCAGCATCCATTGCGCCATTTCAGGTTGAAATATTGCCATTGAATATGAAAAACGAGGCAGTTAAAAAGAGTGCTGATGAGATTTATCAGGGCTTATTAAAAGAGAATATAGAAGTCCTGATTGACGACAGGGAGGCAAGCCCTGGCATAAAATTCAAGTACGCTGACCTTATAGGCATACCATACAGGATATCTGTTGGCGAGAAGGGGTTGAAAGAGGGGATAGTTGAAATTAAAGAAAGAAGGACAGGGAAAGTGGAAAAGATAGAAGTTGATTCAGCAGTAGGGCATGTAAAGAAGGTTGTAAAAGAGACAGTTACCTGAACACAGGGCTGTTGAAGATACAATAATGATAAATAATGCTCTTAAAGAAAAGCTCATAAAGTTCAGAAAGAAACGGGACTGGGAAAAATTTCACAAACCCAAAGACCTCGCAATCTCACTATCTATTGAGGCAGCAGAGCTTCTTGAAAACTTTCAATGGAAAACAGACGAAGAGATATCAGGGATGCTCAAGGCTGATAAGCACAAGCGCATAACTGAAGAGGTTGCAGATATTGTTATATACCTAACCTACCTGTGCAATGATCTGGGAATAGATATTAATAAGGCTGTCAGCAGGAAGCTTAAAATAAACCAGAAGAAATATCCCTCAGCCAAGGTCCGTGGAAGCGCAAAGAAGTACAATGAGTATTAATGGAAGCTAACAAGATTTTATGTTTAAATTGACACCATCCGAGAAAAATGAACTGGTCACAAGTTGCCCCAGATACATTTACCGAGCAGGGTGTGGCAATGCTTTCCACTGTTTTGAGCACTTGCTCTCAGCAATTTAACGCAACACCCGTTGGTATGCTTCGTAAGGTGTTT
>CAKKRA010000294.1:407-10267 GCA_919902475.1 Nitrospiria bacterium | reverse complement strand
AAAGATGAGGTTTGCCGTCTCCTCATTATTTGCAAAAAACTGAAGGCCTTCTCCTAATTGGTAGATACCTATACTAAGATTAAATATAAAATAAGAGCGGTTTACAATGGAGCCCGGCTTCTTTGATAAGACAAGAGAGCCCAAAAATAATACGAATATTCCTGCAATTAATGGAAAGACCGCATAGATATTAAAAGAGTAATTTGAGGGATTGAGGATGGACTCCAAGACAGCCTCCGAAAACAAAACTCACAGGCAAACATGTATGTCATTCCTGCGTGTATCTGGCAGGAATCCAGTCTTTTTTAGATTCCCGCTCAAAAACGCTGCGGGAATGACGGAGTGAGAATAAAATTGCCGCTTCTTTATTTACTTGCTTTATTGTCTTTCAGCATCTTAAAGAAGGCATCAACCAAATCAGGGTCCCACCAGCCTTTCTGCGCCTCTGTCTGAAGAATATTCTCTGCAGTATCAAGCGGAAGGCCTTTTCTGTAAGGCCTGTCTGTAATTATTGCGTCGTACACATCAACTATTGCCATTATCCTTGCTATAACAGGTATCTCATCCTTTTTCAGGCCGTCAGGATAGCCTGAGCCGTCGCATTTTTCATGGTGGGAGCGGATAATGGGAATGGCGTCTGTAAGGGTTTTTAGGTTACTGCATATCTCAGCGCCCTTAACAGGATGGAGCTTCATCTTTTCAAATTCCTCTGGAGTCAGTTTGCCCGGCTTGTTTAAAATCGCCTCATCAATTGCAATCTTGCCTATATCATGCAGTATGCCGCCGTTTTTGAGCGCATTCTGCTCATTTTCTGAAAGCCCGATCTCTTTTGCGAGTGTAATGCCAAAGTCAGAGACCCTTTCGCAGTGTCCCTCTGTATATCTGTCCCGAGCCTCAATGGTCCTTGCAAGGGTAAATATCACATCCTCTGCTGCCTCAAGGTTGTCGTTCAGATGCTTCATCTTTAAAAGCGCCCTTACCCTTGCCATCAGCTCTGCCCTGTTAAAGGGCTTTGAAAGAAACTCATCAGCGCCTAAATCAAGCGCCCTTATCTTGTCCTCTACATCGCGCAGGGCTGTGATTATTACAATAGGTATAAGCCTTGTCCTGCTGTCATCCTTTAATCTCTTGCAAACCTCAAATCCATTCATCTTAGGCATCATTATATCAAGGAGTATTAAATCAGGGGGGCTGCCGTCAACATGCTTTAATGCCTCAATACCGTTTAATGCAGTAACAATATTATTGTAGCCTGCCTTTTCAAGGTATGCAGAGAGAAGCTCCAGATTCTGCGGCTCGTCGTCAACAACAAGTATCCTGGGTTCTTTAATCATTGTGCGCCTCGCTTGGATATAAATGATTCTATTACAGATGGGAATATCTTTACATCTATAGGTTTTGATATGTATCCGTCGCAGCCTGCCTGAAACGCCTTTTCCCTGTCGCCTTTCATTGTATGCGCAGTGACTGCAACAATAGGTATGTGCTTAAGTTCGTCTCTACCCTTTAACAAACGGGTAAGCGTAAGGCCGTCCATGCCAGGGAGCTGTATATCCATCAATATCAGGTCAGGCCTTATCTTTTTAAGGAGTACAAGCGCCTCTTCGCTGTTGAATGCCTGATAAATCTGATATCCTTCTGTGCCGAGGATATCTGCAATCAATTCCATATTTAGAGGGTTGTCTTCAACAACTAATATGCTTTTATCATGTTTTTTCAAGATGCATTCTCTTTCTCCCCCAATGCTCTCCCCTCTGCTGTATTTAGCAGCTCCTCCTTAGTAATAGCCTCGTCCGGATAAGATGCTGAGCCTATATTTACCCTAATCTTTACCCCTTTTTCTGTAAACTTATGCCCTTCCAATGACCTTTTGATTCGTAACATTATTGCCTCTGCGCCCTTTTTATCAGCGCCTGCAGTAATGCCGACTATCTTCATGTCTCTATATATACAAACCGCATCCTTTCTTCCCCTTAAATCATTCTTAAACAGGCTTTCTATATCCTTAACTGCCTTTTTATATCCTTCCTCATTAAGCGCTTTCTTCAAATCATTATTATTTTCAATCATCGCCATTATCAAAGAAAAGGGGAGCTGATTCCTTCTTGCCTCATTAATCCCCCTTTCAAGACAGAAATCAAGGCTAAAGTCCTTATAAAAGGGTATGACAAAATTAAATCTGCTTCCATGGCCAAACTCGCTCTCTACCCATATATTGCCTCCAAACAGTTCAATGAGCCTCTTTACAAGCACGAGACCGAGGCCTGTGCCTTCATATTCCCTTGTATAAGCTGAGTCTAACTTTTCAAAGGTTATAAAGAGCCTCTTTTGGTCCTCATCTGTTATGCCTATCCCTGTATCAGAAACAACAAATTTTATAAAATCTCCGTCATGTATTAGAGAGACTGCGCCTGCAAGCGCTTTGTCCTTTAGCAAATCCTCTCTTTTCAATACGGATACATCAATTGCAGCCTTTCCCTTCTCTGGCGTAAACTTTACTGCATTATCCAAAAGCTGGAACATTATCTGCTTGATCTTTTTTTCGTCAGTTAAAACTGAATTAATGCCCTTATCAATATTAACCTTAATGGAAATGCCCTTCTTTTCTGCATTCTCTTTAAGCATCATCAAGGCGTCGTCTATAATCTGCTTAAGAGAAAAATCGTCATAATTCACATCCACCTTTAACAACTCTAACTTTGATAAGTCAAGTATATCATCAATAAGCCTTAAAAGCCTCCTGCCGCTTGCAAGGACATTTTCAATATATCTCCTCTGTTTTTCTGAAAGCGGCTCTTTGACATCATCAAGCAGCAGCGCAGAGAAACCAATGATGCCATTTAACGGCGTCCTCAGCTCATGGGATACATTTGCCAGAAATTCTGACTTTGCCTTTTGCGCCTTCTCAAGCTCCTTATTCCTCTCAAGGAGCTCTTTCATGCTATCCTCAAGCCTTTGCTTTCCCCTGCTAAGCTCTACTGCAATATCTTCAAGCCTTTTATTCCCTTTCTCAAGCTCTGTCTTATGCCTCTCTTCAGCCCTCTTTCTTTCAAGCCTCTCCTGATGGATGTCTATCGTCTTTTCTATCAAAACAGGGAGTACAGCAAAATCAGGCGGCTTAGGGATATATTCATAAGCGCCTGTCTTTATGCTCTCTGCAGCAAGTCTTACATCCTCTGCGCCTGCGCCTGTCAGCATAATCACTGCGATCTCTTCCCATTTATCTGATATCCTTCTTAATATATCAAGGCCGTTTTCTTCGTCAAGCTTATAATCAAGGAGAATAAGGTGCGGTATATTATTCTTTATCTTTTCAAAACATTCCTCGCCGCTTGCCGCATTATCAACCTCAAAACCGCTCTTTTTCAAAAGGGCAGAGACAGAATCCCTTATACCTTTTTCATCATCAACAATAAGAATCTTACCTTTTGACTCTGCCATCAAACTTATTTCTCCCTTGAATTAATTATAATTATAGCGTAATATGTCATAAATGACAAGGATATATCATACACTCACAAGAGATAGAATTACAAAGGAAATCTCTGCAAAAGTGGAAAGGCCGCTTTTTTTTAAGGAACTTGCAGAGCTCTTTGATATCCAGCCTAAAGAAATCAAGGAATTCAAGGGGTTAGTAAAAGAACTCGTGCTATCAGGCACAATCATAAAGACAAGGGAAAACAGATATGCGCTTCCTGAGAAGGTCGGGCTTATTACAGGGATTGTAAATGCCCACCCTGACGGCTATGCCTTTATTACGCCAGAAGAGGGCGGAGTGGATATATTTATACCCCCAAAAAAGATGCTTGGAGCAATGAACGGGGATAAGGTGGTTGTTAGGATAGAAGGCGTCAAGCAGGGAAATAAAAAAGAGGGCAGGATTATAAGGATACTTGAGCGGGCGCATACAAAGATTACAGGGAGATTTGAAAAAAGCAAGGGCTTTGGCTTTGTTATGCCCACTGACCCAAAGATTGCCTATGACATTTATATTCACAAAGACAACTGGAATAATGCAAAGGACGGTGAGATTGTTGTAGCAGAGATTATTGAATACCCTAAGGAGAAAAGAAATCCTGCAGGCGCTGTTATAAAAATACTCGGCTTTCCTGACAGAAAAGGCATAGAGGCAGAGCTTATAATGGAGGAGTATGAACTTACTGCTGAATTCCCGGAGGATGTTAAAAAAGAGCTCTCAAATATCAGATTTCAGATCTCAGATTCACAATTAAAAAAGAGGGCGGACCTAAGAGAGCTAAAGACAGTTACCATTGACGGCGAGAATGCAAAGGATTTTGATGACGCAGTATCTATAAAAAAACACGCAAATGGCCATTACACATTATGGGTGCATATTGCAGATGTAAGCCATTATGTTGAGACAGGCACAGCTTTGGATAAAGAGGCATTCAGCCGCGCTACAAGCGTATATTTTCCTGACAGGGCAATTCCAATGCTTCCTTATGAATTATCCAATGATATATGCAGCCTGAAACCGAATGTTGACAGGCTTACATTAACAGCAGAAATGGAGTTTGACAAAAAGGGTAAAGGGATCGGCTATAAATTTTACAATAGTTGTATAAAAAGCAATGAAAGGATGACATATACAAAGGTCAAGGAGATACTCACTGATAACAATCCTGAGCTGTGCGAAAGATACAGCGAACTCATGGAGGATTTTAAGCTCATGGAGGAGCTTAGCCTGCTGATTTCCAATCAGAGATGGGAAAGGGGCAGCATAGACTTTGACCTTCCAGAGCCTCAAATAATCCTTGATATCCAGGGCAAACCTGCGGATATTATAAAAGCAGAGAGAAACATTGCCCACAAGATAATAGAAGAGTTTATGATTGCTGCAAATGAGGCGGTTGCATCATACATCACATCCCTTGAAGCGCCGTTTATCTACCGCATCCATGAAGAGCCAGACAAGGATAAGATAGAAGACTTCACTGAAGTGATAAGGGGCTTTGGCCTTTCTGTCAAAAGAAAAGAGGGCTTAAAGCCAAAGACCCTTCAAAAAATCCTTGAAGATGTTAAGGAAAGGCCTGAGGAGCGGCTTGTAAATCACATACTCCTGCGCTCCATGAAGCAGGCAAGATACTCTACAGAAAATGCCGGGCACTTTGGCCTTGCATCAGAAAATTATACGCACTTTACATCGCCAATAAGACGGTATCCTGATTTAGCTGTCCACAGGATATTAAAAATGGCAATGAGAAAAGAGGGTATATCAGAGAAGGAGAAGGAATATCTCAAAGAGATCCTCCCTGAAACAGCAAAACACTCGTCTGAAAGGGAGCGCATTGCAATGGAGGCGGAAAGGGATGTTGTCAATCTCTTTAAAATAAACTTCATGAAGGAGCATATTGATGAGGTTTATACAGGTTATATATCAGGGGTTACCGCATTCGGCTTTTTTGTGGAATTAGAGGGCATATTTGTTGAAGGCCTTGTGCACATAACAAAGCTTCATGATGACTTTTATGTATTCAATGAAAAGGAGCATTCTCTTATCGGCACAAATACAAAAAAGGGATACAGGATAGGCGATAAGGTTACTGTAATAGTTGATAAGATTGATTCAGAAAGAAGAAAGATAGATTTTTCATTGGTAAAAACAAAAGGCAAAGGGCAAAAGGCAAAGGGCACATGGAAATAAAATATGCAAAAAACCTTTAGCCTTTTGCCTTACGCCTTTAGCCTGCTTTATTTAGAATAATCAATATGTTGTGGTATTCAATCATACCTTATACATCTAATTGTATTTTTCCCCTTTACATTTTAGAATAAGTGTGGTAAATATATATAAAAATAATACATGAAAATCACCCTCTCCCTTGATGGGAGAGGGCTGGGGTGAGGGTGAAATATAAATTTTATACCCCCTCCCCTTACTCCCCTCCCGCAAGGGGAGGGGAAATTAAGGAGGCTAAATTGCGTCTATCAAAATTAGAGATTCTTGGTTTTAAATCCTTTTGCGATAGGACAACTGTTGTCTTTCAGCCCGGCATAACTGCTATTGTGGGCCCGAATGGATGCGGAAAGAGCAATATCTCTGATGCAATACAGTGGGCGCTCGGAGAGCAGAGCGCAAAGACATTAAGGGGCGAAAAGATGGAGGATGTAATCTTTAATGGAACAGACAATAGAAAACCCCTCGGCATGGCAGAAGTAAATATCATACTCACAGATGTTGACGGCCAGCTTCCAGCAGGGTTTGGCGAATATAAGGAGATTCAGGTAACAAGAAGGCTCTACCGCTCTGGCGAGAGTGAATATTTCATAAACAAAATACCATGCAGATTAAAAGATATAAGAGACCTTTTGATTGACAGCGGCATTGGTGCAAAGACGCATACAATCATTGAGCAGGGCAAAATGGACCAGATATTAAGCTCAAAGCCGACTGACAGAAGGGTAATAATTGAAGAGACAGCAGGAATAATGAAATTCAAAATCAGACGGAATGAGGCAATGAATAAGCTTGAGTCAACAAACCAGAACCTCCTCCGTGTAAATGACATTGTAAGCGAAATAAAGAGGCAGATAAACTCCATTGACAGGCAGGCAAAAAAGGCAGAGAGATATAAAAAACTTAAAGAGGAGATTAAAGACATTGAGCTAAGGCTTGCATCAAAAAATCTTACATCCTTGGAAGAAAAAAGGGAGAGCCTTAATAAAGAACTAACGAGCAAAAAGGACGAAGAGATAAAGACAACAACAGATATTGTTAGGATTGAGAACCAGATTGAAGAGAACCGCATTATTATTGCAGAAAAAGAAAAGGAGATTTCAGAAATAGACGCAAAGCTCTTTGAGCTTGAGAACAGGATACACAGAAACGAGGGCCGCATAGAAATGCTTAAAGGCCAGCTCAATACATTTAAGGGGCAGATGGAAAGGGGCTCCTCAGAGATTGAACATATCAAAAAGGAGATTGAGCAGCAGCAGTATCAAAAAACCCTTGCAATAAAGGAGAGGGAGGAGTTTGAGGCGCAATTAAAAGACAAAGAGCGCTCTTTAAAGCAGAAAGAGGAGGCATTTGAATCGCTTCTTTCCCAGCAGCAGGATATACAGGATAATCTTGAAGAAGAAAAAGCAGAGGCCTTCAGGATTATTACAGAGATAACAAATACAACCAATCAGATAAATACCCTTGAATCCATGCTGTCTGAAACAGAAAAAAGGGAGATTAAAAGGCTTGCAGAGGATGAAGGGCTTCTGAATGAATATAACAAGGCAAATGGAAAATTAAAAGATATAGAAGACCAGAACTCATCAATCAGAGAGGCATTGAATAATAAGAAAAATAATTATGCAGCCACCATAAATGATATGGACAGACTGCAGTCCGAGCTTAAACAGCTTGAGCAGAGTCTGTTTTCAGAAAAGGAGCATCTTAGCTCTAATTCTGCAAGATTAAACTCGCTCTCTGATATGGAGAGGAACCTAACAGGCTATCAGGAAGGCGTAAAAAATATACTTGGCAAAAGGGAAAATGCATCAAATGCATTAACAGGAATACACTGCATTGTAGCAGACATAATTGAGACAGAGCCGAGATACGAAATGGCTGTAGAGGCGGTCTTGGGCGAACGGCTTCAGAATATAGTCACAGAAACACATCATGATACAAAAAAGGCAGTTGACTACCTTAAACAGGAAGGGGCTGGAAGGGGGACATTTATCCCATTAGAGCTTAAAGAAAAGGAAAGGTCATCTTATGTAAAAAACGGCGATGCAGGGGTAGTAGGGCCTGCATTAGAGCTGATAAAATTCAAAGATGACTATAGGAAGGTTGCTGAATATCTCCTCGGCGATGTTCTAATAGTAGAAGATCTGGATTCAGCAATAAGCATCTGGAAGAAAAACGGCATAAACAAGACGCTTGTAACCTTATCAGGAGAGGTTATTGACCCATGGGGCGCTGTATCAGCAGGAAGCGTGAAGGAGAATGGTGACGGCCTTTTACACAGGCGAAGGGAATTAAAAGAGCTTGAAAGGTCAGTTGCTGAGAAGAAGGCGGTTGTTGAACAATTAGAAGGCAAAATAAAGGAATCAAGGGCAGAGCTTGATAAGGTTTTGGACGGGAAGCAGAGATTAGAGGCTGCTATCCATCAGACAGAGATTCAATCAATAGGAACTGAAAGGGATGTGCAGGCATTAATAGACGAGTTAAAGAGATTAGAGGCAAGGCTTGATATTGTAAAAACTGAGAAGGATATTATTGCAAAGGAAAAGGCAAGGGTCGCAGATGAAGCAGATTCCGCAAAACAAAACCTTGAAAGCCTTACAAGGCAAAGGCAGGAAAACGAGGCTAAGGTTATAGACCTGCAGGCGCAGAATAAGGAAACCCAGATATCAGTGGAAGAGCTGCGCGGAGAGGTCACGCATATAAAGGTGAGTGTAACATCCCTTCATGAAAAGGCTGAGAATGCGCTTTTGAACATCCACCGCATTGAAAAAACAGTTGACGGCAATAAGAATCAATTAAAGAACCGAGAGGATGAGATAAGCCAGACAAAAAATGGGATAGAAGAGGCTAATAAGGCAATCTCTGATTCAGAGTCGCAGATAAATGAACTTTCACAGCAGCTCAATGAATTAAAGGGCATAAAGGTAGAAAGGATAGAGGCGCTTACAGCAGAAACAGATAAGCTAAAGATGATAGAGGCAGAGGTTAAACAGCAGAGGAAGATATTGGAGGACATCCATAAGATTATCAGCGAATTAGAGGTAAAGGACACAGAATTGCGGCTGCAGACAGAACATCTGAAGTCAACCGTACTTGAAAATTATCACACCTCTTTAGACGAGGTAAGAAAAGGCTTGGGCGAGTTTGCAATTGACATGGAAGAGGCAAACAGCAATCTATCTGCATTAAAGGCTAAGGTAGAAGAGCTCGGGCCTGTGAACCTGTCGGCAATAGAAGAGTATCAGGAGCTCACACAGAGATATGAATTCCTGACAAAACAGCAGGCAGATCTGATGCAGTCCATTGATGACCTGCAGAAGGCAATAGGCAAGATAAACAGGACAACAAAACAGTTGTTCATAGACACATTCAACACATTAAATGAGACCTTTAATAATGTGTTTAAGTCAATCTTCGGCGGAGGCAGGGCGTCGCTTGTGCTTGTTGATGAGAATAATCCTTTGGAATCAGGAATAGAGATCGTTGCCCAGCCAACAGGAAAGAGATTAGAGAACATTGCCCTCCTTTCAGGCGGTGAAAAGGCATTAACAGCCATATCGCTTCTCTTTGCAAGCTTTTTGATAAAGCCGACCCCGTTCTGTATGCTTGACGAGATAGACGCGCCGCTTGATGAGGCAAACATCGGCAGGTTTACAAATGTATTAAGAACAATGGTGGACAAGTCCCAGTTCATAGTAATCACGCACAACAAGAGGACAATGGAGGCATCCGACGCGCTCTACGGCGTTACGATGGAAGAGGCAGGGGTATCAAAGATTGTGTCAGTGAGATTCAACGAGGAGACTGTCCAGAGGACAGAAGAAGAGGCAATGGTGGCAGGGTAGGAAATTATGCCGTGCCAGTGGTATTCTTCACAGCCTCTCTTTTTCTATACCTCTGCACTGCGTACTCTGCAGCAAAGTAGGAAATCACTGCAACAGCCAGGCCGAGCAGCAGGCTGCCAACAAAAAACGGCATGAAATATGGCTTCAGATAGTTGAAGATGTCCATAATCTTTGTATTGCTCCAGCTTATATCTGGCATAGTGTCGTTTAAGCCGTATATTTTCAGGCCAATCCATAAACCAAAACCATACACAGGCGCAAATGTCCATGGGTTGTTTGTATATGTGCCTACCATAATAGCAGCCTTGTTCAGC
>CAKKRA010000294.1:0-397 GCA_919902475.1 Nitrospiria bacterium | reverse complement strand
AATAAGCAGCGCTGCAATAGTATGGAATCCAAGAAATGGCGACACAGAGATAAACACGCCAACAGCAAATGAAAGCGCTATATGATGTGAAGAATCATTCAGGTTGAGTAGATCATAAAGCCTTTCTTTTATCCTTAAAAACTTCATTTAAAATGATTAAATCCTGTTGGCAAAAGCGGCCTCTGCATCCCTTCTCTGTCAACAAGGAGCAACCCCCTTTCAGTAATCTCGCCTATCATGGTTGCAGATAACCTGTTTCTTGATATGGCATCATATATATTTTTAACATTTTTTTTCTTAACTGTAAATAGCAATTCATAGTCCTCGCCGCCTGATAAGGCGTATTCCAATGGACCCTTTTTTAATTCAGCCTTTTTCAATTCCTTTGATAAGGGTA
>CAKKRA010000293.1 GCA_919902475.1 Nitrospiria bacterium | reverse complement strand
GCCTGGAGGGAATTGAACCCCCGGCCCACAGCTTAGAAGGCTGTTGCTCTATCCGACTGAGCTACAGGCGCCAGATAAAAATTGCTTAGCAATTTTTATACCTATTGCTAATAGCTTATAGCCATTAGCTATCAGTGAATTTTGTAAAGCAAAATTCTTTTGGTCGGGGCGAGAGGATTCGAACCTCCGACCCCCTGCTCCCAAAGCAGGTGCGCTAGCCAGACTGCGCTACGCCCCGAATGTCTTAAAAAGAATAGTATAATAAAAAAACTGACTCTTGGCAACAGAAAAAATTAAGAGGTTGTTTAAAAACTCAACAATCTCTGTGTAATCATTTTTATAATCGGTGTAATCAAGGCTGTTGAGGGCTTTTTCAACAGCCTGTTACTTTAAAAACTGTTTTAATATCCCCTTTGCCTTTTTAAGCGCCTTTGACCTGTGGCTTATGCTGTTTTTCACCCCAGCAGAAAGCTGTGCTACAGTCTTTTTGTATCTGGGGACAATAAACAATGGGTCATAGCCAAAGCCCCTTTTCCCTGCAGGCCTTAATGCAATAATGCCCTTTAATTCACCTTCTGCTGTATAAATCCTTCCTCCCGGCTCTGCAATAGCAATCACGCACACAAACCTTGCCTTGCGCCTTGCCAAAGGAATCCCTTTTAAAAGGCCGATGAGTTTTTTATTATTTGCAGAACCTGATGCCTTTTCGCCTGCAAACCTTGCTGAATATACGCCTGGGGCGTTGTTTAAAGCCTCTGCCTCAATGCCGGAGTCATCTGATAGAGCAATCTTGCCTGTAAGCCTTGCAATCTCCTTTGCCTTTTTTACAGCATTCTCTTCAAAGGTCTTGCCGTCTTCAACTATATCCGGCATCTTAGGAAAATCCTGCAGGGTGAGAATTTTAAGGTCCAATCCCTTTAATATATCCTTTATCTCTTTTACCTTGTGAAGATTACCTGTGGCAAGAACTATCTCCATTTATTTTATTTTGCCGAGAAGTCTTTTTTCAACCTTTATAATCTCTTCAATGCCGGTTTTTGCAAGGCCGATAAACCTGTCCATCTCCTCCTTTGAAAATACCGAACCTTCTGCTGTCCCCTGCACCTCAACAAATTTTCCGCTTCCTGTCATTACAATGTTCATATCAACGCCTGCTTTTGAGTCCTCTGCATATGAAAGGTCTAAGACCTCTCTTTCATCAATCTTGCCGACACTCACAGCAGCAAGATAGTCCTTTATTGGAAGCCTATCTATAATGCCTTTTTTCTGCAGATAGCGAAGGGCATCCACAAGCGCTATAAAGGCGCCTGTAATAGACGCTGTTCGGGTGCCTCCGTCTGCCTGAAGCACATCGCAGTCTACCCACACTGTCTTCTCGCCAAGCGCAGATAAGTCAATTACAGCGCGCAGCGCCCTGCCTATTAACCTTTGTATCTCGTGCGTTCTTCCGCCAATTTTTCCTTTTGAAGCCTCCCGCGGTATCCTCTGCTGCGCAGAGCGCGGGAGCATGGAGTATTCTGCAGTAACCCATCCCGTTCCCTTGCCGTGCAAGAACGGCGGCACCTTTTCTTCAATGGTTGCTGTGCATAGAATCTTTGTCTCACCCATCTCTATTAATGCAGAGCCCTCTGCATGTTTGATAAAATTTCGGGTAATTCTTATCATCCTTAACTCATTCCATCTTCTTCCGTCAATGCGTAAGGCGCTTTTCTTATCATGAGGCATCTGTTTTACCATCCTTTCAAAGGCGCGGTTTATTGCTTCTGTTCTGCTCTCTCATCTGATGCAGCCGGGATTGTCTTTTCCTCATAAATCTTTTTATAGCCTAAGATGCTGCTGTAAAGTGATTCTGAAATCTTATTCAGGAATGATGCATCACGCAGCCTCTTTTCCTGCGCTGGATTTGAGATAAATGCTATCTCTGTAAGCACAGCAGGCATTGTGGCGCCGCTTAAAACAATAAATGGCGCCTGCTTGACGCCCCTGTTTTCAATCTTCATAACCCTTTCAAAACCCTTTTGAATAGCCTCTGCCAATATGCTGCTTTCATTTAATGTTGCGGTATTAAGCATATCCGATAGTATAAATCTTACATCATCAGATTCCCTTAAATCCTTTCCGCCCATATTCCTTACGCTGTTTTCATACATGGCAACAGCCCTTGCATCATCATCGCTTGCCTCAAGTCCGAGAAAATATGTCTCAAACCCGTCTGCTGCATTTCTTCTCGCTGCATTTGCATGGATGCTTATAAAAAGGTCTGCATTGTTATTCTTTGCAAACAACGTCCTCTCATCAAGCGGCATAAAATAATCGCCGTCCCTTGTTAGAATAACCTTTATATTCGTATTTTTTTCAATCAACTCTTTTAATCTTTTTGCAACTGACAGGGCAACATCCTTTTCCTCAAGGCCTGTCGGCCCCTTTGCGCCTGAATCAAACCCGCCGTGGCCCGGGTCAATTACAATCAGTCTGATGCCGCGATTATCCTTTTCTAATGAATATGCCGGGACTGATATAACAAGAAAGAACGCTGCAATTAATACGAATCTGAGCCTGCTCATGCTGATCTCTTATCCTTTTTTCTAACAAGCATGTCCACAAATGCCTCAATCCTTGTATCAAAGCCGACCTCTGAAGAATGTTCATCCACGCTCAGCGTGAGTATGGGAATATTATAATCCTTTTCAACCTTTGTTAAAATCTTCTGGGCAACAAGCTCCGGCATGCAGGAAAAGGGGCGGATATGGATAACGCCGTCGTATCCCTTTTTTGCAAACATGATTGTCCTTGCAATAGTATTTGCGCTCTCACCGCCTGCAGGGTATTTAAGATACGGCTTTGCAATCCTGTTTACCAGCTTTATCTGATTCCTCTTAAATGGGTTAAAGCGAAACCTGTCATTTAGCCAGTCTGAAAGCCAAACTCCTCTTGTTACCTCTACGCCCATGCTGCCGAGCTTTCGCTCTATATCCATATTTGCAAATGGCTCAACCACCATAAAGAATTCGCCAACAAGGCCGAGGCGTACAGGCTTTTTTGCATTATCAATCCTGACATCCCTAAAAAGAACCTTTACCCTTTTCTTAACCTGTCTGAGCTCTTTAAAGGTTGACGACTTGTCTACCATTGCTACTGCATCATCGCAAAGCTTAGAAAGCCTGTTGCCTTCTGAAGTGCGCGGCCTTAGAAAATGGCTCCATTTGATTATCCTGTCTAAAAAATCGGCCCTTTTATAGACGAAGTAAACAGTCTTATACGCAGTAAATTTTGATATTGCGCCGCTTGCCTGTTTTAATGTATTTGCAAGGTTTGCAAGCCTGTCAGGCTCATCTGCCCTTACCATTTCAAATCTGTATCCCATGTCCTGCAGGATACGCTCCTGAAGTATGCTGTAATACCCGAACCTGCAGGGCCCGCACCCGCCTGCAGTCATTATCATTTTTGTCCCGTCATTTAAGGCGTCAATAAAATTTCCAAGATTTACCTTAAAAGGCAGGCATGCAAGCTCTGGTGAATACCTTGCGCCGAGTTTCAGGGATACATTGCTTGACCTTGGAGGGGAAACAACATCTATGCCCAGACCCCTTAATGCGCCCCTGCATGCAATATCAAGCTGTCCCATATGTGGAATTACTACCTTCATATCTCCCTGCTAATATCCTATCACTAACACTTTTTACATTCTTTTAGTGTCATTCCCGCAGCGTTTTTGAGCGGGAATCCAGAAATAAAAATTAAAATGCAAAGTGCAAAAATAAAAATTACAATTCAAAATTCAAAAAAATTGTATTTCTTAATTTTGCATTTTTAATTTTGAATTTTTCATTTAACTGCTGGATTCCTGCCTTCGCAGGAATGACAAACAAAAGCATAAATGAATACTTTTCAACAGCCTGTTCGGCAATATTAATAAATCAGCGACAAAGTAAAAAGCTCCAGATGCAAGGCGGAGCAAGGACTCGCACCGCAGCATACATCTTAGTATGTGAGGATGCGAGGCCGAAGCGACAACACAGCAGATGGACTTTTTACAAAGTTGCTGCCCCTCTCCGTTTTTTAATCTCCAGCATATCAAAAAAAGCCTCCAGCCTTGTTATCATTCCTGCCTCGCCGGAATGTTCATCAAAGCTAAGACTAAGGAGAGGCGTTTTATCACTGCTTTGAGCCTCACGCTCAATCAAGGCCTTTAAAAGCGAATCAGGACCGCAGTGGAATGCGCCAATGAAAATAATTCCGTCCACGCCTTTTGAATCAAGGAAATGGTTTGCAGCGCCGACAATCTCCCTGCCTGATGCCCAGTACACCGGCTTTCTCAGCCTCTTCATCTCTGCATCAATAATATCATCAGATACCATCTCTGTTGTTATCAGCCTGATATTCATATCCGTTAATTTCTTGCTTATGTTCATGGATACCAGAGGGTCGTAGATATTGTAAGGATGGCCGAGAAGGGCTATGGTAGTTTGCGAACCTGTCCTGCTGCAACCTTTTTCTTTTTTAGCAGAAGTCATCGGGCTATTATACAGCTTCTTATATACATCCGGTGGAATTGTTCCTTCTGCAACCATAGAATAAAATCCTGCCTGAGCATCCAAAGCCTTTTTATAGGCAGAGAGCGACTCTCTTTTGCCTTTTAAAATTGATTTTCCTAATTCTATAAAAGTGTCCTCTACTGCTGTGCCTTTACCCTTTACATTAAATGTTGGCTCAAGTATCGGAGGTGAATCAGGAAATGCAACCCTGACCATGTCTGGAAGTCCAAAAAACTGAGGGCAATAATATGTCTCCTTTTCTGTGCTTATTAATCTTGGGATAAACAGGAAGTCAACTTTTTTTAAAATGGCGTTAATATGGCCAAAAAAGACCTTTATGGGCAGGCAAAACTCATCCAGAGTGGCATCTGAGCCGCGCTTTAATATATTTCTATCTGTTACAGGAGACAGCACCACCTCTGCGCCTAATTCTGTAAAAAAGGTGTGCCAGAGGGGATAAAACTTGTGGTAATAGAGCGCCCTCGGTATGCCGATTTTAAAAGTCATAATAACATAATAATAAAGCAACCATCAGGTTTTGTAAAGGCAAATTAATAAAAAAGCCGTGGAGAAAAGAACAGGGCGGGGATTTACCCCGTTAGAAAAACCTTCTAACAGGGCTGCCCCCGCCCTGTGGTTTGTTATCTTGTCAAGGGTGTACGGCCTGACCCTTTGTTCTCCCTTATTTTTTATGGCAATAAGGCCACTTGTAGAGTATAATTAAATACAATGGATAGAGATAAACTTCAGATTGCCATTGAAAAAGGTGATATTGAATGGCAAAGGCATGCACTTGAACAGATGATGGAAAGAGGAATAACAAGAGAAACAGTCAAGGAGGTTTTAAGACATGGAGAGATTATTGAAGATTATCCTGATGACAAGCCCTATCCAAGCGCCTTATTCTTAAGATGGATTAGAAGCGAGCCTTTTCATGCAGTAGCAGCATTTGATTCTTTAACTGAAAAGTGCTTTGTAATTACAGCATATAAACCAGATTTAGAACATTTTGAATCAGACTATAAGACAAGGAGGGAAAAGTGAGAGTTAAGGCATTGCCTGATAAATGCCCTTTATGCGGCGGCGCAAAAACAAAAGGAAAAACTACCTTTACAGCAGATTTAGGATTTGGCGTGGTTGTTATAAGAGATGTGCCGGCAACTGTATGTTCACAGTGCGGAGCAGACTGGATTGAAGACGCTATTGCAGCAAAGATAGAAGAAATTGTGGATGAGGCCCGTAAAAAACATCATCTGGTTGAGGTAACAACACTATCTGTTTAGCATGATAATAGATTCTGCACTTACACAATGTTAAATAACAAACAAAGCGGGGATTGCCCCCGCCCCATGATCTGTTTTGAGCCTATGCCCGCCGCAGTCGGTGGGCACAGCCCAGCCTACGACTACAATATTAAAAAGAGTAGACGCATTAAAAATGGGCGCGCCAATCAAAATAGACGCTCATCTTTCTCCAGCCTTTTTTAAAATCTCCTTATAAATTTCATCGCT
>CAKKRA010000292.1 GCA_919902475.1 Nitrospiria bacterium | reverse complement strand
CAGGAAATAGTCCTGCCTTATAACTCATATAATCCTCCCTACTATTTATAGATAGACCACTATTTAATTAAAGCTTCCTGTGGCTTTTTGTAAAGAATGCTTATTGATGTATCTTTATTTAAAAAAGATTATACACTATTTTCAGTATTAATTGGTAGAAAAAAAATAATAAAAAATATTAATAACAGTATTTAGGAATTTTAATCTAATTTTAATCTAATTTTAATCTTTGATATGTTAGGCTTTTAAACTATTACATACCTAAGATTTTTTCAAAAATAATATAGAAAGGTCAATAATAGGTATTTTATGAAGATAGGATTTATTGTTGAGAGTCGGTATATGCGCCAGGAGATGCCTGGCGCAGTGATGAAGGCGCTTAGTAAGAGCGGCATTGATGTTGAAACCCTGTGCCCCACAGGCAGTTACTTTGAGCCAGAAACGGGTGTATTAATATGCGAGGATGGGAGCAGGCGCAATAATCTCAATGACTATGATGCCATTATCTCAAGAAATCGTAGTCTTCTCGGCCTGGCAATGCTTTACTATGCTGAAACCGCTGGTATTATGGTTATAAACACTCACAGCTCTATACAGAAGGTAAGAAACAAGGCCAAGATGGGAATTGCCATGGCCATTGAGGGCATATGCTCAGCCCCAACATTTCTGGCAGATCATGCATCAGCGCTTGCAGGGATTATGGAAAAATTTTCGCCTCTCATCTTAAAGGCCACCTATGGCGACAACAGCCAAGGCCTGCGAGTCATACGCAACCCGCTTGACCTTTGAGACCTGCACTGGGGCAGTGACCTTGCCCTTGCCCAGCATTTTATCCCGAACAATGGACTTGATCTTAAACTCTATGTATGCGGCAAGGATGTTTTTGCAGTGCGTAAACCATCGCCTTTAAATGGAGCCGCAAATGCAGCCATAGAAGTGATTAAGCCGTCTAATAAGATGAAGGAGCTTGCGTTTAAGTGCGGGGCGGTATTTGGTCTTGACATCTATGGCGTGGATACAATTGAAACAGGAAACGGCCCTGTAGTTATAGAGGTCAATGACTTTCCTAACTTTACCGGAATAGACGGCGCTGATAAACTCATAGCTGACTATATCCTGAAAAGGGTCAACAATCAAGGGGGCAAGAGGTAGTGTTATGAAAATAGCCTTCTTTTTGCAAGGAAAATCATCCACTGACCATACCGTTCATGTCAGCGCTGTAACAGATGAGATTATAGGGCGACTGAATTCAAAAGGCGCGCATGTAGACATCATGGTCCCTGAAGAAAAGGCGCTGAATGTGAATGAAATAAGGCTGCAATATGATTTATATATCTTGAAATCCAAGACGCCGCTGACCCTCAGTCTGGCTGGCGCGCTTTCAGCGTCAGGGGCATCTATGCTTAATACATGGAAGGCCACACTTTTAAATAGAAACAAGGTCATCTCTACAGCTTTATTAGCGGCATCTTCATTACCAGTTCCACCATCATGGGCTACTGGACAGCCGTTACAGTTTTTGCCGCTCTTAAAGGAGGGACCATTATGGATAAAGCCAGTTAATGGCTCCAGAGGGAAGGGTGTCTGCCGAATTACAAACGATGCGGAAGTGACTAATCAGAAATCCCCGGCAGATCCTTATGGATTGCCATTGCCTTTATTCGCTCAAAAGGAGGCGCCTTCTGAAGGAAGGGATTTAAAGGTATATGTGGTTGGGGATAAGACATGGGCTATAACCAGGCCATGGCCTGCCCGCAGCATGGAGGATAAGTTAGGACAGCCTGCTGTAATATCTCAGGAGGTTCGTTTAACAGCTTTAGCCTGCGGTAAGGCCCTTGGATTGACAATCTATGGCGTTGATTTCTTAATTTCAGGGGACCAGTTTTATGTTGTTGATATCAATGCCTTCCCCGGATTCAAAGGGGCTTCAGGCGCGCCATTTTATATAGCAGACTACATTTACAGAGCTGCCTGCTACAGCTCCTCAAAAAATCAGATAGGAGGGGTGAGACATGAACAGTTTAAATGATGCACATTTAAAGAAGGCGGTAATCTTTGGCGCAGGCAAGATGGCCTGTGGGCTTCTCGGCGAGGTGCTCTTTCGCTCAGGTTTTAAGACCATATTTGTAGGGAGGCGGAAGGATGCTATAAATGCTATAAACAAGAAGGGCGGCTATACCCTATACATTGTAGGAAGCGAGATAAAACGTTTTTCAGTAGGTAATTGCTCTGCCATTGCAGTTCAGGATGAACTTAATGTAATAGAGGCGGTTGCCTCATCCGATATAGTTTTTACCGCTGTAGGCATAGACAGCATAGCGCGGATATCCCCTCTTATTGCAGAGGGGATATGGGTTAGACACAAGACGCTCACTGATATGCCCCTTAATGTTATTGGAAACGAGAACCTTCCAGGCATTCGAGCTTACCTTCACAATCAGATTGTAGGCGCTGCGAGTCCTGAAAAGAAAGAAATATTGGAACATATCAGCGGTTTTTCAGGGGCGCTTACAAGACGAATTATGACCGGAGGCATTATGGAAGATGGAGAACTTGTATTTTCAAGCGATGAAAATTATGATCTGATAATAGACAGTCGTGGACTTAAGGGCAAATTACCATATATGGAGGGCGCAACAGTAACGGATGAATTCCATGAAATGGTAATACGCAAGCTATTTACCATCAATTGCGCTCAGGCGATGGCTGCATATCTTGGCTATAGGAAGGGCTGCCATTTTATTCATGATGCTGCTATACATCCCGAAGTGGCCCCCTTAATTAAAAAGGCGCTGACAGAGGCGCAGGCAGCGCTTAAGGCTGAATTTCCGCAGCACTCAGCGTCTATAGAGAGTGATGTTGCCGAGGCCTTAGGCCGTATTGCGAATGTAAGGCTTGCTGATACAATATATCGTGTTGCAAAAAATCCACGGCGCAAGCTGTCATCTCGTGAACGGCTTGTTGGAGCAGCCCTTTTGGCTGAACGGCATAAATTGCCAAATAATAATCTTTGTACCGGCATTGCGGCGGCCATTGCTTATGATGAGCCAGATGACCCTCATGCCCTATCCATGAAATACGATATTATCAGTCATGGGATTGATAAGATACTTACTGAGGACTGCGGTTTGCTGCCGTACGAGCCTCTTGCCAAAAGGATCAAGGGGGAATGGAATAGATTTATTGACAGCAGGTCTTTTAATAGATATGGAATCACTGTTTTAAATTCTGACAGGCTTTTGAAAAATCCATAGGAAAGGTAAAAAGGAATCGTATTAGGTATGAGAGTCTGTTTTATATTGGAGAGGGGTTCGCCTCCAAGGCTAAACCCAATAATTGCAGAGACCTCTGTTCTGTTAGAAGGGTTTGGCGCAAGGGTAAAATTTATATATCCTGAGGAAGAGCTGTTTAGACTTGATGCCCTGAGCGTAGACGCAGATATTTATCTCCTTAAATCTGATACTGAATTTGCCCTAAGCCTGGCCATTATCTTAGAAAACCTTGGGGCCAAGGTAGTTAATAGCTGCAACGCAAGCATGAAGGCTAAGGACAAGGTATTAGCCGCAACCATTCTATTGCAGGCAGGAATCCCTACGCCCCCTTCTTTTGCCGCAAGCTGCCCCACACAGCTTTCAGGCAGCTTTGCAAACAGACCTCTCATCTTAAAGCCGCATCGCGGTTATCATGGTGTTGGGCTTAGCATTGCAGAAGGTCCCCCTGATCTCCCGGCAGGAGAGGTATATCCAGATATGGTATTTGCCCAGGAATATTTTGCTGACGCACGGAAGGATCTCAAGGTATTTGCTATTGGGGAGGAGATATTCGGCGTAAGAAAGCCCTTTTCAAAGGACAGCTTCCTCAAGGCAGGGGAGCTTACAGAGCTGACGCCGGAGATAGAGGATATTTCCAGAAGATGCGGCAAGGCCTTTGGGCTTGAACTCTATGGCCTTGATATTGCAGAGGATGGAGATATGGCTTATGTTGTTGATGTAAATTATTTTCCGGGTTACCGCGGTGTGCCTGAGGCTGCCCGGCGTCTTACAGAGTATATTATTAATTTGGCAAGGTGAAACTATGAAATATTTAAATAACATATATGGCAATCCAACGATGTCAGCCATTATTGCTGAGGGTTTTTTGACGCGTCTCGGGTTTGGAATGGTGGGATTTGCCCTTCCCCTTTTCGCCATGCACCTTGGTATGAATCTGGCAGAGGTGGGTATGCTTTATGTTTTGCGCACTGTCTCAGTGTTGATGGTCAAGCCTGTAATGGGATGGGCCGCTGACCGTTTTGGAGCCAAGCACACCCTTGTCTTTGCTGTAATCATGCGGTGTCTGGTGGGATTTCTGTTCATATTTGCAGCCCTTCCATGGCACCTCTATGCAATAAGGATTTTAAGCGGCGCCATTACTGCTGCGAGGGACCCGTCCGCCTCATCCCTTATAGCCGAACATGGGGATAAAAAGAACATGGCATCCACATTTGCCTGGTATGTAACCGCTCGCGAGATAGGAAAATCTCTCGGCTATGGACTTTGCGGGCTTTTAATCACTGCAATGGGCGGTTACCGTCTTGTATTCATAATTGCATTTATCACCTCCCTGACAGCGCTCATAACGGTTATACGCTATGTAAGGAAGGATATAAAGGAGAAGACAGAATATGAGGCAGACGCCCCCATTGCCTCAAAGGAGGAGATACAACCCCCTGATTATAGAATGAGGCTTTTGCATTATGCAGGTTTTGGACTTATGATAACCCTTATAGCGGATATGATGCGCGGGTTCTTTCCTATCATTGCAATCCAGTATGCCCATCTCTCTGAGGCTGAGGCTGGGATTGCTGCGAGCGCATCAAGCATCTTTGTTCTGATAGGCGGGCCTCTTTTTGGCTGGTTATCAGATAATGTAAGCCGTAAACTTGCGCTCGGCACCAGAAGTTTCGCGAATATATTTTCATCGCTGCTATACATCTTTTTCCCTTCCT
>CAKKRA010000291.1 GCA_919902475.1 Nitrospiria bacterium | reverse complement strand
ATCTGTGTAATCAGAGATTGTTGAGCTTTTCAACAAGCTCCTAAATAACCCTCATGAAAACAACAATTGAAATGCAAACCATCTTTTGGTATACTCCATTGTGTATAAAAATCCCATAAAAAAAGAACTGAAATAAAAGGAGACAAAAATATGCAAATCCCATTGGAGATCAGATTCCGCAATATGAGCCCGTCTGAGGCATTGAAAACAAATATCAGCGAAAAGGCGGAGAAATTAGAGCAGCTTTTTGACCGCATTATAGCATGCCGTGTTATGGTTGAGGCAGGACACAAACACCACAAGAAAGGCAACCTGTTTCATGTTCGGATTGATTTGACTATACCGGGACATGAGATAGTTGTAAACAAGGAGCCTTCACAGCATCATTCGTATACAGATGTTTATGTGGCTGTCCGCGACGCCTTTGACAATATACAGCAGCAATTGGAGCATTATGTTGAACGGAAACGCGGTGATGTCAAAACGCATGAAGCGCCTTCGCACGGCCGTGTCTTAGAATTGAACCCTGATGAAGGATATGGAAGGATAGAAACCCCTGACGGCCGCAATATCTATTTTCACAGAAACAGTTTAATTAATACTGACTTTGACAAGCTCAAAGTCGGCACAGAGGTGCGGTTTGACGAGGAGCAGGGCAACCTTGGCCCTCAGGCAAGCACAGTTAAAATCATCGGCAAGCATCATATTGTAGAATAATTCATGTAATTGACGCTATATTGTCATTAGTATATAATAAAGATAGAAAAATTTTAATTGTTAAAAAAGTCTGTAAAATGATTACAAAGAATAAAATTGAAGAGATAAAGCAGAAAATTATTAAGACAGTCTTTCCCGAAAAGATTATTCTCTTTGGCTCATATGCCACTGGCAGGCCAACAGAAGAAAGCGATATAGATTTGGTTGTTATATGGAACTCTGATTTAAATCCGCACAAAAGGAGCCTTTTTTTAAGCAGGCTTTTCCCAAAAAGAGACTTTTCACTGGATATCTTTGCTTTTACAAGGGAAGAGGCTGAAAAACTCAAGGATGTTGCAGGAACAATTGTATATGAAGCCTTTCACTATGGCAAGGTGATTTATGAGCAATGAGAGGATCTCTATTGTAAAACTATGGTTCAAAAAGGCTGATAACGATTTTAAGACAATAGAGAACAACCTCTTAAGTAAAGAGCCGCCAACAGACACAATATGCTTTCATGCCCAGCAGTCTATAGAAAAATATATCAAGGGCGCCTTAATTTATTTTGAAAAACATATTACAAAGACACACGACCTTGTTAATCTATTAACATTAATTGATGAGTACATTCCTGAATTAAATACCTTTGAGGACGAATTTCATGAAATAAGCCGTTACGGAGTTGAGGTCAGGTATCCAGACATTTTTTATGACCCTACATTGGAAGAGGCAAAGAAGGCCTATGAAACAGCTTTAAAGGTAAAGGAAATTGTTTTGGGCAGAATAAAGATATGAAATCAGATATGCTTGACACACTTTCCATAACAAAAATCCAGCAGGCAGCTAAAGGAATACGCCGAAGGGTTTTGGAATATGTTATAAAAAACAACGGCGGCTATCTCTCGCAGGCCTGCTCCTCTGCTGAGATACTGGCATCACTCTATCTTGAGATTATGAATCTTGGAAATGTTGAATTGCCGATTATGCCGCCTGCTTTTTCTGGCGTGCCAAGTCAGAATAATCCTGATTATCTTACAGGCGCTATGTTCAATGGGCAAAAAGCCCCGCACCTTGACCGCTTCTTTCTCTCTCCATCCCAATACTCCCTTGTGCTTTATGCTGCATTAATTGAGACAGGCAGAATGGCAGCAGAAGGGCTTGAACAATTCAACAAAGATGGAAGCACAGTTGAGATGATTGGCGCAGAGCACTCTCCGGGAATGGAGATTATGAGCGGCTCCCTTGGACAGGGGTTGAGTCAGGCAGCAGGCATTGCCTATGCAAGAAGGCTAAAAGGCGAGACTGGAAGGACATGGGTCTTTATGTCAGACGGTGAATTTCAGATCGGCCAGACATGGGAGGCAATGCAAACTATGGGTTTTTATAAGATGGATAATGTAGGGATATATGTTGATGTCAACGGCTATCAATGCGACGGCTCAACCGCTTCTGTAATGAGCATAGAGCCATTGGACAAAAGGCTTGAGTCCTTTGGCGCACGCGTTTTTAAGGTCAATGGCCATGATATAGACGAGCTTATTGCGCCATCAAAACTACAATCAGACGGAAGGCCGCTTGTTGTGCTTTGCTATACGAATCCGTATCAGGGGATTGAGATACTAAAAGAATATGCGCCGAAGTTTCATTATATAAGGTTTAAGACAGAGGCAGAGAGGCAGAAGTTGAGTGCTTTTTTAAATGAGGCCCATGGAAATACTTTCTAAACTACATGCAAAAAATCTTGTTCAATGGGCAATTGACAAGCCTGATGTGCTTGTTCTTTCTGCTGATTTGACAAGCTCTACAGAGATTGACCTGTTCCGCGATGCGTATCCTGACAGGTTCATCTCCTTTGGCGTTGCAGAGCAGAACATGATGAGCTTTGCAGGCGGTCTTGCGAGGGAGGGCTTTTTCCCCTTTGTGCATACCTTTGCTGTGTTTATCTACCGCAGGGCATATGACCAGATTGCAATGTCCATTTCATATCCGAATCTGCCTGTGAGGATGTTCGGCTTTCTGCCGGGTGTTACAACACCAGGAGGCGCAACACATCAGGCTATTGAAGACATATCCATCATGCGCTCATTGCCGAATATGACTATCCTTGAATGCGGTGATGCAACAGATGTTGAAACAGTCCTTGATGCAGCACATTCAGTGAACGGACCTGTGTATATAAGGATGCTGCGCGGCGAGATACCGAGGCTCTTTGATAAATCAGAGCCAATGATATTTGGAAAGGCAAGGCTGTTAAGCAGAGGAAGTGACATAACTATCCTTTCAAGCGGCATCTGCACAGAGGAGGCAATGCGTGCAGTTGAGGCTTTAAAAAAGAAAGGAATTTCTTTTACGCACCTTCATATATCCACGCTAAAGCCCTTTGATGACAATGCTATGCTTGAGGCATTGTCTGCAAATAAATATGGCGTAATCACAATGGAAAACCATACTATCATCGGCGGGCTGGGCACTATTGCTGCAGAAAAAATGGCAGAAATAGGCATTTCAAATAAACTCTTTCGCATTGGAATAAAAGACGCTTATCTCCACGGCGCAGGCCGTGAATATCTTATGAAGGAATATGAGATTGACGCATCAGCCTTGATAAGGAGAGTTGAAGACATTACAGATTCCAGATTTAACATTACTGAAGATGATTTGAAAAAGGCGCATCATATAACGCCAATGCACAGTGATGCAAAGGCAGAGGCGCTCTGATGTTTAAGGAGAGGTTCTCTGTTGTCTACACACTCACAGGAAACAAAAAAGAGGCTTATGAAAAAGCGAGGGATATTTGCTTAGAGCAGACCGTTGAGATCCCTGACAGCCTTGTGCCTGACAACTTCATCCGTGAGCATATCTTAGGCAAAATAGAATCTTTTAATAAAATCGCAAACAATAGATACAAGACTGTCATAAGCTATGCAGCAGAAAATATCGGTAATGAATTTACACAATTGTTAAACACCCTCTTTGGAAATATCAGTATAAAACCCGGGATAAGGATCGAGGAGCTGAGATTATCGCCAAAGATATTAAGAAATTTTAAAGGCCCGAGATTCGGCAGACAGGGGTTAAGAAAACTTCTTAGCGTAAAGAAAAGGCCGTTATTATGCACGCCGCTAAAACCCCTTGGCCTTTCCTCAAAAGAGCTATCTGAGCTTGCCTATCAGCTTGCCTTAGGCGGCATAGATATAATTAAAGATGACCACGGCATAGCAGACCAGTCCTTTTCTCCATTTGAAGAAAGGGTGAGGCTCTGCGCAAAGGCAGTGCAAAAGGCAAATAAAAAAACAGGCTATTCATGCATCTATGTTCCAAACATTACCTCTAATTCAGATCAGCTTTTGAAAAAGGTCAATTTTGCAAAAAGGCATGGCGCTGGCGGCTTAATGATTGCGCCAGGAATAGTCGGCCTTGATACAATGAGGCAGATTGCAGAGGACGACTCAATTGACCTTCCAATTTTCAGCCACCCCGCGCTTCAGGGGACTTATGTAATTAATAAAGAGAGCGGCATATCGCACTATGCCTTATTCGGACAGATAGCACGGCTTGCGGGTGCAGATGCAGTTATCTATCCGAATTTTGGGGGAAGATTTTCATTCACAAGAGAAGAGTGTAAGGATATTATTGATGGAACAGAAGTGAAGATGGGAGGCCTAAAGCCCATCTTTCCCTGCCCTGGAGGCGGCATAAGCCTGAAAAATGTGCCGGATTTAATCAGATTTTACGGCAATGATATAATCTTTCTAATCGGAGGCAGCCTTTTTTCTCATGATAAAGACCTTGTAGAAGCCTGCAGGCATTTTCACAAGATTGTTGGCATCAACTGTTAAAATATGTTATACTTATGAATAATACTTGGGGGCGAACGGCTTCGACGGGGATAATGAAGCTGTAGGCTGCATACCGAGGGTTCTCGAGTAACTCGTAAAACACTTGAGAAAATTATAACTGCCAACGACGAATTGGCACTCGCTGCTTAATTAAAGCAGTGCGTTCTGCAGCAGGATGCCTGAGCCTGCTGCAGGGCGTCAAATATTCAGGATAGCCTTTTTCCTTTTTGCAGAGGGAACGGGGTGAGAGCTTATCTGCAATAGCAGCATCCATAGCCTGCTGCAGGGCGATGGTACTGTAAAAAACAAAGCTGCAGACAAGTATGTAGACGCCTTAGCAGAAGTGTCTTCGGACAGGGGTTCGATTCCCCTCGCCTCCACCAAAAAAAGTTTACTCCGCAAACGGCACAAGGCGATAGAGGAACCCGCCCTTTGAAAACAGGGCATCGCCTTCGTTTTCCTTTTTGAACCTTCTTAGCTCTTCTTTGGCTGGAATGTATTTTTCAAAATCAATTAATCTTTTTTCACTGCTCGGCATTAAGTATTGTTTTTATATTGTCTTGCAAAGTTGGAAGTTTACTTTGAATAATGTCCCACATTATGTCATAATCTATTCCAAAATATTCATGGGCCAGAATATTTCTGAAAGATAAAGTTTATAAGCCCTACGCATAGATTACTTCCTGCAATATATCTTCCTTTAATTGGGGTTTAAGCGCCTTGATAGTAACTAAATCCACTCTGCGGCTGAATAAATCTTCAAGAAAGAATTTAAGCTCCATATAATTATCAAAGGTTTTATATCCATCCTCAAACTCTACAAGAACATCAACATCGCTGCCAGACTTTTCCCTGCCCTTTGCAAATGAGCCGAAAACGCCTATTTTCTTAACACCATGCTTTTTCTTGATAGTAGCTTCATGTTTTTTTAACATTTCAACTGCGCTCATTTTGCATCAGCCTCCTTATTTTAGAGAAATTTATATTTCTAATTTTACACGGCATTAGAAAGGAAAGCAAGGGTTTTACTTTGCAAACGGCACAAGGCGGTAGAGGAAGTCGCCCTTTGAAAACAGGGCAGCGCCTTCGTTTTCTTTTTTGAACCTTTTTAGTTCTTCTTTGGCTGGGATGTATTTTTCAAAATGATAAGGGACATTGTCTATATAAAGCGTAACTCCGTACATATGCTCCCCTATTCTTTTGTTCTTTGGATGATAAGGCCCTTCCATATCAACAATGATACTCTCCTGTGCTTCACGGTCTTTAATTTCTACATAATGCGATTTCATGGCTCATCCTTTCAGGGTTTTTGCAGAATATGTTATTAACAAAAATCTA
>CAKKRA010000290.1 GCA_919902475.1 Nitrospiria bacterium | reverse complement strand
CATATCGCATGGATTGCCATAGAGGTGGACAGGGATGATCGCCTTTGTCTTTTCTGTAATATTTTTTTCAATCTCTTCAGGTAAAATATTCCATGTTGCCGAATCAACATCAACAAAAACAGGCCTTGCCCCTACATACATAACAGGATTTGCTGTTGCAACAAATGTTAAAGCAGGAACAATAACCTCGTCACCGTCCTTAATCCCAAGCTCATGCAGGGCTATATGTATCCCTGCAGTGCCGTTCTGGGTTGAAACAGCCTTTTTGACATCCAAATATTGGGCGAATTTCCCCTCAAATTCCGGAACGAGCGGGCCGAATGTGGATATAAAGTTGCTGTCAATTGCCCTGCCCAGATATTCCTTTTCCTGCCCTCTTAGGTTAGGGGCGTCCAATTCTATTTTTCTATCAGTGACCTTCATGCTTAATTATTCGTATTGCTCATTCAGTTTATCCTTATACCACGCGTATGTCCTTTTTATGCCATCGTCTAATAAAAAAAGCGGGCTATAGCCTGTCAGAGACTCCATCTTTTTAGTATCAGGGCATCTCCTGTGAGTAGAACCCGGCGTATCAGGAAGCTCATTAATGACAATCGTTCTATTCATGATATTTGCTATCTTAAGTACTAACTCTTTAACGCTGATCTCTTCCTTTGAATTGCCTATATTAATAATTTCACCCTTTGTATTGCTATTCTCGCATGCCCTGACAGTCAGCTCAACAGCGTCCTCAATAAAACAGAATGCCCTTGTATGGGCCGGCGAAGCGACATCCACTGCATCACTTTTGCTTATTTTTACAAACATCTCAGGGATTACATGGGCAAAACCCATCCTCGGACCGTAAACATTATGATACCTCCCTATCGTAAGAGGGATATTGTATTTTCTGCTGTAAACAAATCCTGTTGACTCTCCATACATCTTGCTTAAGGCATATGTGCTTCTGTCGGCCTTAATATCATCAATGGCAAGCGGAACATCCTCATCTGTCGGAATCCTGACGCCAAAATGCTTTACAGTACCTGAATATATCTCGCTGGTTGATGAGAAAAAAAGCTTTTTTAGATTCTTTATCTCTTTAGCATATTCAAAGACATTCAATGCTGAAACAGCATTGACATACAGCACCCTGTCAGGATTTTGTATTACATGCTTTACGCCGATAACGGCTGCGAGATGATATATATAATCGTAGTCCTTGTCCAGCTTCCTAAACAGCCCAGGGTCTGTAAGGTCTCCATTTATAAACTGCACATTTTTCTTTTCTATCAGCTGTTCAAATTCTCTGTCCATCCTCCCACGCCAGAGGCTGTCAAGAATAGTTATGTTGCCAGCTTTGCGCTCTAAAAGCTTTTTTATCAGAGAGCAGCCTACAAAGCCGGCCCCGCCGGTAACCAATGTCTTACTCATTTAGCCACCCTGAATTAATCCAGTGGCCTTTGCCAATACCAATCATCTTTACGCCATTTTTAGATAATTGTTTAGCCGTATTATCGCTTATTATATCATTTGCGTCAATAATTACCTTTACCCCTTTCAAAATTTTCAGGATATCGTCTGCATTCATGCTCAGATATTGGCTATGCCTTGTTACAAATACTGCGATATCGTGCCTGCAGTTCTTCAGAATCGAAATATCTGTTTCTATTTTGAGTTTTTTTTCAGTCCAGAAGGCAACAATGGGGTCATGGAGATTCACTACAGCCCCATCTTTCATGCATCTGTCATAAAATAGCTCTGTTGGTGAGTGCCTTGTATCCGCCACATCGCCGAGATAGGAAACACCCATTATAGTTATATATTTATCCATTAACGAATTGACTTCTTCTTTTAACAAGTTAAAGGTATAGTTTGGCATCAGATCATTTACTGCAATTGCGCCTAAGGACATCTTAAGTTTTTTTTCGCTATGAAACATATTCTGATATGACCAGTCAGCAAGCAACGGGTCTTTTGTTAAACAATATCCGCCAACCCCGAAGCCGGGCAGCATAATATTCTTATGAGTAGGCCTTATCCTGATTGCTTCAATAACCTCAAAAAGATTAACACCTGCCTTTTCTGCATATTCTGTCCATTCCTGAATAAAGGCTATATTTATAGCCCTAAAGGAATTTTCAAGAACCTTGGCCATTTCAGCCGCTGTGTTAGAATGAACCTCGGATAATGGATAATCCCGTGTATTTATAAAGGACTCAAAAAATTCCCTTGCCCTTAGTCTGGATTCTTTGTTAATGCCTGAATAAACCCTGTAAAAATTAACAATTGAATTCAGATAGGATGGACCTGGCATAACCCTTTCATAGGAATAGGAAAGATATAGTTTTCCAATATCCAATCCTCTGTTTTTAAATGTATCCTCAAAGACAGGATAAACAACCTTTTGTGTTGTTGCAGGCGGAACTGTGCTCTCTATGATAATCAGCGTATTTTCATTAATATTGTCTGCTACTGTTTTGATAGCGCTCTTCAAGCTGTTATAAGAAAATTCATACTCATCAGACTTCCCTAATTCCTTCTTCTTTACATCTAAATTGATATCAACAGCTACCACATCAGCCTTGGAAAAGGCATAGTCACTAAAGGTTGCGATCAGATTTTTATTTTTAAATGCCTTTTCATACGCGGTTTCTATATTTTTATCTGCAGATAAAACAGGGGGTTTACCGTTGTTGACCCTCATTATCTTCCACAGATTTTTTTCGTCAGGAAGGTCAACGCCAATAACATTAAAAATCAGGGCGCCGTCTTTATTCCTTGCGCCTGCCAAAGCCGCTGCCATGGCTGAACCAACAAAACCAAGACCCTGTACAACTACTGTCTTTCTCTTATTCTTCAGAAAGGAGTCTAATTTTCCCTTTTCTCCGTCATCATCAATAAGATATTGAAATTCATCGCCGTAAGGAGACCTTGACACTATACTTTTATTTACGCCTTTTTTTTCTTTTAAGATAACCATATTTCTCCGGATTTTAAAGAAGCTGTTTTATGCAGAAGCTGATTATATATTATTATACTTTGTCAGCCTCTCTAAGGCAATCCAAAAACCCTCTCCGCCAAACTTGTGTCCCTGCCATATCTCAGGGACAAAGGCGGCATCACATCCATTTAAGATATCAAAAAGCCCGTTAAAATCAATCTCGCCTTCGCCTATCTGCAGTCCCTCGCCGTCCACGCCTGCGCCGTCTGATATATGAAGATGGGCTATGTATGGCTTCACCTTCTTGATAAATTCAGAAAATGAGATATTCAGGTGATTGCATGCAAGAACAGCATGGGATGAATCAAAGCAGATTTTTCTTTTGCTCTTCTCGCAAAATTCTGCAATCTCATCAGGCGAAACAAAAATATTATGATGCCTCTGGCCTCCAAAGAGCCATGGAAGCGGAGGCATGTTTTCTATAATAACCTCTGTATCGCCCTCTTTTAATTCTTTAAGGGATTTTTCAAGGTTTTCATAAAAACCTCTTTTATCAGATATCGGCTCATCCATGCTAAAACCGCCGACATGGGCGACTATATAGACCTTATCTTTAGCAGAAAAATGTTTTTTTAGTCTATGTGTTACATCTATAACCTTTTGAAGATTATTTATTGAGAGCCTCCTCTTCTCCTCGTTTGAAGCGCACAGATCAAGGAGATTGTCATTTCTGAAAAGCTCAGGCGCATGGACAATAATGTCCTGTTTGTAATCCTTGATCTTAAAATCATGCTCTACATCATCATAGCTTAGATGAAACTCAAAAAAATGCGGTGAGCTTTTTCTTATAACATCGTCAATATCAAAATACCTTACCACAAGCCCCCATTTTCTTTTAAATTCGTATTTATGAAAATATCCTGCATTATTTGTTAAATCAGCTTCTATAAAATAGTCGTCTGCCTTGATAACCCTGTTTGCCTTTTTGCCTGTCAATTCATTGATCCTCTGAGGCGAAATCCCTCTGCCCGGACTTTTGACTGTTACCTTTTCAGCAGTGATCGTTTCGCCCTTTTTAATATCAACTGCAGCAACAAGGCTCTTTGCAAGATTCTCCCTGTTCAGCTTCTCGCCCTGCGTAAGCCATCTGTGATTCGTGCCCATTGCATGTTCAATATTTCTTATATCCCTTATCAGCTTTTGCAGGCCTGAGAATTCGAGGCTCGCTGCATGGTCAGGCCCTTCCATTGTCCTGTCTAATGTAAAATGTTTTTCAATTATGCAGGCGCCAAGCGCCACTGCAGCAGCAGAAACAGCAATGCCCCTTTCATGGCCTGAATATCCAACTGGCACGCTGTATTTCTTTAGTTCAACCATAAATCTCAGATTTATATCCTTGAATGGCGCAGGATATGTGCTGTTGCAGTGAAGAAGGGCAAAGTCTACATTCCTCTCCTTTAAAAAATCCACTGTCTTTTCAATCTCGCTTATAGTTGACATGCCTGTTGAAACCATTATAGGCTTGCCTGTCTTTGCAATATAGTCAAGAAGGTCAAGATTTGTCATATCAGCAGACGCTGCCTTATAAGCAGGGACATTTATCCTTTCAAGCTCATCAACGCTCGGCTTATCCCATGGGGTACACATAAACATTATGCCCTTTTGCGCAGAATATTCAGACAGCTCCTTCATCTGCTCAGTTGTGAGATGAAACTTTCTTAAAAGGGAGATTGTATATTGAACAGAAAGGTCTTCGCCTATTGTATTCTCAAGCGCGTCTTTTTTATAAAGCGCATCTAAATTCCTCATCTGGAATTTGACACAGTCAGAGCCTGCCTCTACTGCCATATCAATAAGTTTTTTGGCAGTCTTCATGCTGCCGTTGTGATTGACCCCTATCTCGGCAATTATAAAGCAGGGATGCCCCTCTCCAATAATACGGCTGCCAATCTTAATTGTTTTAATCTTTGTCTCCATCTTTTCTCATTATTATATCAAGCAATTGAAGCTCGTATAAAGAATCTATTTCTATTGATTCTTCTTCGCTCATTATAAACATCTCAATCTTGCCGCTGAGGCGGTTTTTTTCTTTTAATAAATGATTAGTCTTTGTTATGTAAACCGAGCCGTTCTCCCTGTACCATTTGTCTTCTGATTTTATATCCTGCCTTCTTGGCCGATTCTTATAATCATATAATGCAGCAGCCTCGCCATTTATATATTTCCAGAAAAAACTATGGTTCTCGCATACTGTCAGAAGAGAATCTGACTTAGTCTCTAAAATCTTCTTTATGCATTTATCAATTGTGCCCTTCTTTCTGTATGGAGATGTCGGCTGTAAGAGTATAACATAATCAGGAAGGCTGTTGTAATCCTTTTTGATGCAATCAAGGGCATGAATCAGCACAGGCTCTGTCGGCGTAGTATCCAATGCCAAATCTGCAGGTCTGTTTATTACCTTAACCTTATTATATCCTTTTGCAATCCCTTTAATCTCATCAGAGTCTGTTGAAACAAAGATATCCTGCACATAAGAAGACTCCAATGCTGATTCTATAGAAAAGCTTATTAAAGGTTTCCCCATCAGAGGCTGGATATTCTTTTTCTTAATGCCCTTTGAGCCTCCACGGGCAGGAATTATTGCAACAAGGTTTGGCATTTATTTAGCTCTGCCTCTACAAAATCCTTTATCTCTTTTAATCTCTTTTCTGAATTAGCCTCAAAGCGCATAACAAGCACAGGCTGTGTATTTGATGCCCTGATAAGGCCCCAGCCGTCATTAAACAGAATCCTCACGCCATCCACATCAATAATCTTATATTCCTTTCTGAATCTCTCCTTTGCTGTCTCAACTATCTGAAACTTCTTTTCATCAGGACAGTCTATCCTTATCTCTGGCGTTGAATAGGTCTTTGGCACATCGGATAATAATTCTGAAGTCTTTTTATTGCTCTCTGCCAATATCTCTGCAAGCCTGCATGTAGCGTATATCGCATCATCATAGCCAAGGTATCTGTCAGCAAAAAAGATATGTCCGCTCATCTCCCCTGCGAGCAGGGCGCCTGCCTCCTTCATCTTTGCCTTTATAAGTGAATGGCCTGTCTTCCACATTATTGCATTGCCGCCGTTTTTAGTAATATCATCATACATGGTCTGGGAAGACTTCACCTCTGATATAAATGTCGCTCCAGGCTTCTTTTTTAATATGTCCCTTGAAAAGATAATCATCAGTTTGTCGCCCCAGATTATCTCGCCATTCTCATCAACAACGCCTATCCTGTCTGCGTCGCCGTCGTATGCAGCTCCAAAGTCAGCCTTCTCTTCTTTCACCTTTCTGATTAACGCCTCAAGGTTTTTGGGTATAGTTGGGTCAGGATGGTGATTTGGAAAATTGCCGTCTAAATTGCAAAAGAGCTCTACTACATCGCAGCCGAGCAACTTTAAGATTGCTGGAGCAGCAATACCTGCTGTTCCATTGCCGCAGTCAACAACTATTTTTAAAGGTCTCTTAGATTTTCTGAAGCCGCCAAAATTATTTTTCAAATAATTCAGATAATCCTGAACTATATCATAGTCAGATACAGTCCCTTTGCCTTTTTCAAACTTGCCGCCTTCAATTATCTTTCTTACCTCCTGTATCTTATCGCCGTAGATAGTCTCTTTTCCAATGGCAAGCTTGAAACCGTTAAATTCAGGGGGATTGTGGCTCCCTGTAATCATAACGCCGCCGTCAGCCTTTAAATGATGGATGGAAAAATACAATAAAGGCGTTGGACAAACGCCGACATCAATTATTTCCAGCCCAGCCTCTGTAAGCCCTTTTATTATGCTGTCGTGCAGGGCGTCAGATGAAAGCCGCACATCCCTGCCGAGCGTAATCTTTTTTACACCCTTTTCTTTTGAATATGCGCCAAAGCCTTTGCCTATAAGCTCCGCTGCCTCTAATGTAAGGTCTTTGCCAAAAACCCCTCTTACATCATATTCTCTAAAAATACCCGCTGAAATCATCAATCAACTCCTCATCCACCAACTCATTTGCTCATTCACCCATCCACTCATTCACACATTAACCCTTTAACTTTTTCACCCTCTCATAATCATCATCAATCCGCACAATATCATCCTCCTCAAGATATTCCCCGCTCTGCACCTCTATTATATGAAGGGGAACGATGCCTGGATTTTCTAATCTGTGTCTTGTGGAAGGGGGAATATATGTACTCTCATTAATATGAATATTATATACCTTGTCCCCATTTGTAACCCTTGCAGTGCCTGATACAACCACCCAGTGCTCGCTCCTGTGGTGATGCATTTGCAGGCTCAACTTTGCCTTAGGCTTTACCTCTATCCTTTTTATCTTGAATCTCTCACCTGTCTCTAATACAGTGTATGCGCCCCATGGTCTGTGAACAGTCCTGTGCGTAAGATGCGCCTCAGAGCCTCTCCTCTTTAATTCATCAACAATCTTTCCGACCTTCTGCGCCTCAGATTTCCTACAGACTAAAGTGGCGTCATCTGTATCCACAACAACCATATCCTTCAGGCCGATAGTTGCAAGCACCCTTTTGCCGCCATAAAGAATAGAATTGCCGCTGCCAATATCAATTACATTGCCCATCTTGATATTTCCGTCTTTATCCTTTTCAACCACCTCATCCAATGCGCTCCAGCTTCCAACATCGCACCAGTCTATATCAGCAGGGATAACAGCAACCTTCTTTGATTTTTCCAGTATGCCGTAATCAATGGAAACGGATTTTATCTTTTGGTAGGCTGCCCTGACAGCAGCATCAAGTCCATCGCCTCCAACAGCCTTTTTAACATCCATCAGATTTTTATACAAATCTGGCAGATAGCTTTTAATCTCATTTAAGATTACACTGCTCTTCCATAAAAAGATTCCGCTGTTCCAGTAATAGCCGCCTTCTTTTAAATATCGTTTCGCGGTCTCCAAATCAGGTTTTTCAGTAAACTTTTCTACATTAGAATATCCTTTAGCCTTTAGCCTTGAGCCTTGAGCCTGTATGTATCCATAGCCTGTCTCAGGCCTGTTCGGCTTTATACCAAATGTAACAAGATATCCGCTCTTTGTAATCTCAGCAGCATGTTTTACAATATTCAGGAATCTCTCGGATTTTTTGATTATATGGTCTGCCGGCATTACAAGCATCAATGAGTTAGGGTCTTTTTTATAAAGGCTTATCGCTGCAAGGCCGATGGCTGCTGCCGTATTCCTGCCCTCTGGTTCAATCAGAAAATTACAGTTTCCGTTTCCAAGGGATGAAAGCTGCATCTTCATCTCAAGATAGTGGTTTTCATTGGTCACTATGTGAATCTTGTCTAATGGGATAAGGGGCTTAATCCGTTTGACAGTCTGCTGGATAAGAGAGTAGTCACTGTCTATTCTTAATAACTGTTTTGGCGACAACTGCCTGCTCAACGGCCAGAACCTTGTGCCAGAGCCGCCAGCCATTATGACAGCATAAAGGCTGATGTTCGGTGATTTTGATTTAGATTGGCTTTTGGGCATAAAGTTTTTACCTAACAATTCAGTTAACAGCTTGCAACATCAATTTCTCTGTTCACGCTCAAAATGTCCCAGATGCAAGGCGGAGCAAGGGGTCGCACCGGAGCATACTAAAGCAGTATGTGAGGATGCGGCCCCGCAGCGACAACGAAGCAGATGGGCGTTTTCAGCGTGAACCAAAGCAAATAAAAAACTCCCTGTTCCCTTTCTGTCCCAAGATAGGGGATTCTATCACACCTTTAATTTCAAGTCCAAGAGTTATTGCAAAATCTTTAATCTTATCTACTGCCTCCATGTGCATAGCCTCATCCTTTACAATCCCGCCCTTTCCAACATCCCCTCTTTTAAGCTCGAACTGCGGCTTTATAAGGGCAATAATGATGCCATGCGGCCTTAATAAATCTATAATAACTGAAATAACCTTTGTAAGAGATATAAAAGAAACATCTATGGTTATTATATCTGCCTTCTCTTTTATAAGGGATTTATCTAAGTAGCGGATA
>CAKKRA010000289.1:6159-7211 GCA_919902475.1 Nitrospiria bacterium | reverse complement strand
TTTAATCAGGGCGCATAATCTTGGAAAGGAGCTTGGGCTTGATGAGCTTTATATTAAGAATGATACAGTAAATCATCCGACCCTTTCATTTAAGGACAGGGTTGTATCCATTGCCTTAACAAGGGCAAAGGAGCTCGGCTTTGATACAGTAGCATGCGCATCAACTGGAAATCTGGCAAACTCTGTTGCTGCCCATGCAGCAGAGGCAAGGCTGAAGTGCTTTGTGTTTATACCCGGCGATTTAGAGGCAGGAAAGATATTAGGAAGCCTGATATACCAGCCCACAGTTGTTGCTGTTAATGGAAATTATGATGATGTCAACAGGCTGTGCAGCGAGATTGCAGCAGAGTATAAATGGGCATTTGTGAATATCAACATAAGACCCTATTATGCAGAGGGCTCAAAGACCCTTGCCTATGAGACAGCAGAGCAGCTTGGATGGACAACGCCTGATCAGGTTGTTGTGCCTGTTGCGTCAGGCTCTCTTTTGACAAAGATATGGAAGGGATTTAATGAGATGCATAAGATTGGGCTTATTGATAAGGTCAATACAAAGGTAAACGGGGCGCAGGCAGAGGGCTGCTCGCCCATTGCTACTGCTTACAAAAACAAGACAGATTATGTAAAGCCTGTAAAGCCCAATACCATTGCAAAGTCCATTGCCATTGGAAATCCTGCTGACGGCTATTATGCATTAAAGGTTGTATTAGAAAGCGGAGGCGCCTTTGATACTGTAACAGACCCTGAGGTTGTTGATGGCATGAAGCTCTTGGCAAGGACAGAGGGCATCTTTGCAGAGACTGCCGGCGGTGTTACAGTCGGCGTGTTAAAGAAATTGGTTGAGAGCGGGAAGATAAAAAAGAAGGATAGAACAGTTGCCTATATAACAGGCAATGGCTTAAAGACGCAGGAGGCAGTGATAAATGCAGTCGGCTCGCCTGTGTTTATAGATCCGAAGCTTAGTGCGTTTGAGAAGATATTAAAGAAGTAGGGAAACAAATTAAATAATGTTACATGTAGGGCAAGGGTGTAGGCACGAATTTATTCGTGCA
>CAKKRA010000289.1:0-6149 GCA_919902475.1 Nitrospiria bacterium | reverse complement strand
AGTAAGAAGAAAATAAAAGAATGACAGAAAGAAACTATAGGAGGTTTTAGGATGCCTGTGAAAGTTAAGATACCTACTCCATTAAGAAAATTGACTGGAAACAGTGGAGATGTGGAGATTGAGGGGAAGAGCATTGGCGAAATGATTGAGAATCTTGAGAAGTCATATCCTGGCTTGAAGGAGCGTCTGTGCGATGAGACAGGGGCAATAAGAAGGTTTGTGAATGTATATATAAATGAAGAGGACATCCGCTTTATGCAGGGAAAGGATACATCTTTAAAGGATGGAGATGAGGTGTCAATCATCCCTGCAATAGCAGGCGGGTGCTAAAGAGGAGGCGAAATGGCAAGCGTAAAGGTGCATCTGACTTTTCCAGAGGACAAGATTAAGGAGCCGATTATTTTTAATGTCGGTCATGAGTTTAAGGTTATAACCAATATCAGAAAGGCAGATGTAAGGGAAAAGAAGGGCTGGGTTGACCTGGAGATAACAGGAGAGGCAACAGAGATTGAGAAGGCTGTAGACTCCATGAAGAAGAAGGGCGTAAAGGTTGACCCAATAGAAAAAAATGTAATTGAGTAGGAATAAGGAATATGCCAAGTTTTACAGACGAGCAGATAAAAAGATACAGCAGGCACATAATACTGCCTGAGGTTGGCGGCAAGGGACAGAAGAAGATTAATAATGCAAAGGTCTTCTGCGTTGGCGCAGGGGGGCTCGGTTCGCCTGTTGCATTATACCTTGCTGCTGCAGGTGTCGGCACAATAGGGATTATTGATGCTGATGTGGTGGATTTGAGCAATCTCCAGCGCCAGATACTCCATGCAACGTCTGATTTGAATAAACCAAAGGTTGAGTCTGCAAAGGAGACACTCACTGCAATAAATCCTGATTTAAAGATTGTTACATATAAGGAGTATCTTGCTGTAGATAACATAATAGACATTATTAAGGACTATGATATTGTCCTTGACGGCTCTGATAATTTTCCAACAAGATTCCTTGTGAATGATGCAACATACTTTGCAAAGAAGATTTTGGTATCAGGCAGCATATTCAGGTTTGACGGACAGGTTGCAGTTTTTAATCATAAATCAGAAACATCGCCGTGCTACAGGTGTCTTTATCCTGAGCCTCCGCCAGCAGGCCTTGTGCCGTCATGCCAGGAGGCAGGCGTGCTCGGCGTTATTGCAGGCACAATAGGCACACTTCAGGCAACAGAGGCATTAAAGGAGATACTTGGCATAGGCGACAGCCTTGTCGGCAGATTGATTATATACGATGCCTTTGATATGAGATTTCAGGTTGTAAAGATACACAAAGACCCAAACTGTCCTTTATGCGGCAAGGAGCCGAAGATAAAGGAGTTGATGGCGTATGAGCAGACATGCCATCTGTAAAAAAACGGCTAAAGGCTTTTGGCTGAAGGCTAAAGGTTTTTGACCTTTTGCCCTATGCCTTTAGCCCTCTGCCATTCGTTTATTTATGCTAACCATACCAAAACATTTTATAGACGATATAATTATTCACGCAGAGGCAGAGGCGCCGCTTGAGTGCTGCGGCATTCTTGCAGGCAAGGATGAGACTGTTACGCATATCTATAAAATGAAAAATACAGAAGATGACCCTGACAAGTATTTTATGGAGCCAAAGGAGCAGTTTGCTGTAATTAAGGATATGCGGGTAAAAGGGATAGATATGCTCGCTATCTACCACTCACATCCTCACAGCCCTGCCAGACCATCTGGCGTAGACATAAACCTTGCCTATTATCCTGATGCTGTATATATAATTATTTCATTAATGGATATAGCAAAGCCGGTGATTAAGGGTTTTCTTATCAAAGAGGGGAAGGTAGAGGAAACGGCGCTTAAAATTGATTAAAGGAGGCTTGCATGGAGATCAAAATCAATTCAACAACCCTCTCCTTAATAAAAGGCGATATTACAAATGAAGATACAGACGCAATAGTGAATGCTGCCAATTCAAGGCTTGCTGGCGGTGGAGGTGTTGATGGCGCAATTCACAGGGCAGGCGGTCCAAAGATTATAGATGAATGCAGAAAGATCGGCGGCTGCCCTACAGGAAGCGCTGTAATTACTACAGGCGGAAATCTTAAAGCAAAATATGTAATTCATACAGTTGGCCCGGTTTACAGGGATGGAAAAAACAGGGAGGCAGAGCTTCTGTCAAGCGCCTACAGAAAGAGTCTTGAGCTTGCAGCCTCAAAAGAAATAAAGTCCATTGCCTTTCCATCCATAAGCACAGGCGCCTACGGCTATCCAATCAATGAGGCATCAGAGATTGCATTAAACACAGTAATAGAATTTATAAAAACAACAGTTGTGCCCCTACAAATTATGAGATTTGTCTTGTTTTCAGACAAAGACCTAAAGGTATACGAAGAAACACTAAGAAGCATAATAAAGAAATAAAAGTGCATGTGGGGTATTAAGGTGGATTAATTCGCAGGAAGGAGATTACCATGTTCAGGGGTTCAATTAAACTCGGCACCATCCTCGGCATTACCATCAGGCTTGATTACTCATGGTTCATTATCTTTTTTCTTATCACATGGTCTTTATCAGCTCACAGGCTGCCGCTTCTTTATCCTGACTGGCCGCAATTGACCTATTGGACAATCGGAATAATCACAAGCATCCTCTTTTTTACCTCTGTTTTGATTCATGAGATGGCGCACAGCTTAGTAGCCCGCGGGCAGGGTGTGCCTGTTTACAACATAACATTATTTATATTCGGCGGCGCTGCGCAGATTACACAGGAGCCTAAAGAGGCAAAGGACGAATTTGTGATGGCCTTTGCAGGCCCTGCAGCAAGCCTTGTCTTAAGCGCCATATTCTGGATATTATATCTATTACTCAGCAATATCAGCGAACCCATTTCAACGATTTTATCATGGCTGGGAAGCATTAATCTTGTGCTTGCCATATTCAACCTTATTCCCGGCTTTCCCTTAGACGGCGGCAGGGTCCTGCGTGCCATTATTTGGGGCGTTACAAAGGACTTTACAAAGTCCACACAGATTGCTGCTGCCATTGGCAGAGGAATTGCCTTTTTATTCATTTTTATCGGCATCTGGATGATCTTCAGCGGCAACTGGGTTAATGGTTTGTGGATTGCATTTATCGGCTGGTTTCTTGAGAATGCTGCTACAGCAAGTTCTCGTCAGGTGGCGCTAAAAGACATACTACAGGGGCATACTGTGAGAGAGGTAATGTCAACTGACTGCCCGAATGTCTCTGGTAGACTCACTATTGATAAATTGGTTAATGATTATATCCTTTACACCACACGGCGATGTTTCCCAATTGTTGACAATGAACAGGTAAAGGGGATAATAACCCTGCATAATGTGAAGGATATACCACGACACCTCTGGACAGTCAAAACTGTGGAGGAGGCAATGACGCCCTTTGACCGCATGAAAAAGGTCAGCCCAAAGGACGGGCTATATGATGTCTTAGAGATGATGGCATCAGAGGACATCAATCAACTGCCTGTTGTAGAGGACAGCAGGCTCCTTGGCATTGTAGGCCGTGATAATATACTGGCATTTATTCATACCAGGGCAGAGCTGGGGGTATAGATAGTAGTAAAAGATGTTAGTGGGGAGATGATAGTAAAAAAAAGATAAAAGGAGGCAAGCCATGAAAAAGATCGTATTGTTTGTAATCAGTCTGATGGTATTATTCTTTTCAACTGATCTTTTTGCAGAGGAAAAGGTTATCAGTGGTTTTAAAAACCCTGAGTCCATTGCTTATAACAAAGCGGAGAAGGTTTTGTATATGAGCGAGTTCGGCTCTGGTTTAAAGCCAACAGAAAAGGATGGCGCAGGATCAATCAGAAAGCTTTCTATTAAAGGTGAGACTTTGGAAGAAAAGTTCCTGCCTGACCCAAAGACAAAGATTGTTTTAAACAAGCCAAAGGGCATTGCAGTTAAGGCTGATAAGTTGTGGGTGACGGATATTGATGTTTTATGGGAATTTAATTTAGATACAAAAGAGGGCAAGAAGATCAGTTTGCAGGGCGCTCAGTTCCTGAATGATGTTATTATAAGAGACAATACTTTGTATGTGAGCGATACGCAGGGAGATCAGATTTTTCAGATAGAACCAGCAGACTATCTTAGCAAATCACATAGGCCCGTAATAAAGGTTATTGCAAAAGGCAAGGGACTTTCGCCAAACGGCTTGTGCGGTGAGAAAGGCAATCTCTATGTTGCTGGCTATGACTTTGGCGGCAGCGACAGGGGATTATACTCAGTATCCTCAAAAGAAGAGGTTAAAGTGCTACTCCCTCCATTTGGGCAGCTTGACGGCATTGCGCATACAAAGGACGGGAAATATATTTTCTTTAGCGACTGGAAGACTAAGAGCCTATACAAAATGAAGATAGGCGGAAAGCCAGAGGCAGTTGCAACAGGTTTTGAAGGCCCTGCAGACTTTTCCCTATGGGAAGACGACAAGGGCATCCACATTGCTATCCCTGATCTGGCAAAGAGCGAAATGCGGCTGATTGATATTTCTAAGTAAAAATAAGCGCTTTATCTTTATAAAAATCTTTTTAGATTGCTGAAAGGCTTTAAAAGTGATAATATTTTCTTTGGAGGAAAGATTATGAGCAAAAAGGAAATACTAATAAGTGAGATTGAACAGGTTCCGGAGGCTTTTCTTGATGAGCTATTGGATTTTGTTCATTTTCTAAAAATAAAGATAGTTAAGGAAAGCCCCGACATTGCTATTGCAAGCGAGTCATCTCTAAAGAAGGATTGGTTGAGGCCAGAGGAAGATGAAGCATGGCAAAGTTTGTAAAAGGCGATGTAGTTGTTGTGCCTTTTCCATTCTCTGACTTAACCCAATCTAAAAGACGCCCAGCTATTGTTATTTCAGCCTTAGATGGCGACGACCTGATTCTTTGCCAAATAACCAGCCATTCCATCAAAGATAATTATGCAATCTTGCTTAATGATAAGGATTTTGAAGCAGGCAGCCTTAAACAGTCAAGTAATGTAAGGCCGAATCGTATTTTTACAGCAGATAGCCATATTGTTTTATATCGTATTGGCAATATTAAGCAGGACAAACTTAATAAGATTATTGAAAGGATAGTTGAAATAATTCGCAAGTAAAAGCAAAAGAAGAGAAAAATGGCAATTATCAAGACGCCAGACGAGCGCTTTACTAACTTACCTAATTTCTCCTTCAAACCGAATTATGTTGAAGTTAACGGTCTGCGTGTTCACTATGTAGACGAAGGCAAAGGAGAGGTTCTTCTTTGCCTTCATGGCGAGCCTACTTGGTCATATCTGTATCGCAAGATGATTCCAGTTCTATCTGCTCAGCATCGTGTTATTGCAATGGACTTCATCGGCTTTGGCCGCTCAGACAAATTTACAGAGCAGAGTGAATACTCTTTTAAGATGCACTGCGACACATTGTCAGGGTTTATTAACGCTCTATCACTCAACCAAATTACCTTAGTGGTGCAGGACTGGGGCGGATTGATTGGTCTACAAATTGTAAGTGAAATGCCTGAACTATTTTCAAGGCTGGTAATTATGAATACATGGCTGCCAACAGGTGATGTGCCTGTGAAAGAAGCATTTCTCAAATGGCGGCATTTCGCAAAAAATACCCCTGACCTTCCTATTGGTCAGGTGATGCGCATGGGCATGGCAAATGGCAACTTGCTTACTCCAGAAATCATAGCTGCTTATGAAGCGCCATTTCCGGATGCATCATATAAGGCTGGCGCTGCTGCATGGCCCCTGCTCATTCCAATTAAACCAGATGACTCCGGCGCTGCTGAAATGCGGCAGACGCGGGAGTTTCTCTCCAAATGGAATAAACCAACGCTTGTAATGTTTTCTGATAAAGACCCAATTACTCATGGAGCAGACAGATTCTTTCGCAAGCTTATTCCAAGCGCTAAAAATCAGCCAGAGATTGTGATTAAAGATGCAGGCCATTTTTTACAGGAGGAGAAGGGCAAAGAGATTGCAGGGCATATACTAAAATTTATGGAACAGATGATATAAAAAAATCAGCGGCGTACAATCATTTAATTCAAAGATAGATTTTTTAGGCTTGCATTAACCCTTCTTAAACCGTATAATTTCAGCATGAAGC
>CAKKRA010000288.1 GCA_919902475.1 Nitrospiria bacterium | reverse complement strand
GAAAGAAAAATTGATATTAACAGATACGTTATCATCATTGCTTGATGAACTTGATGGGGAATGTCTTGAGGTTATCAAACTCATTGAAAAATTGCGGGTTCAGAATATAACAAACAAGCAGTTAGAAGATATGCTCGGCGAGCTATCCGCTGCCATCACACACCTTAAGGTTCATTCAGAGCAGGCAGAAAAGGCAATAGAAGAAGAACTTGATAAAGAGGCTTAAGAAAAACTTGCAATTTAAGCTTTAAAATAGTATACTGTTTTTGTAATAAGCATACCGACTAAACAGGTTTAAGGGTTGGGGGACCCTTTAGAGTTTGGTGAGGAGAGTTTTTAGGCTCTGATTGCGCAGATGATGTCATCTGTGTAATCAAATTTATTAACTCTTATTAACCAAATTTTGAAGGGAAATACCTCCAGTGGAAATAACCGTCCAGACTGAGCCGCCATCTGAGATTCTTCAAGACGAAAACTGTAAAACAGTAATGAATTATAATCAGGATAATAAAAGATTTTCTTACCGCATCAAGATAAACTCTCCTATAACATTAAAAACAAAATCTTTCGCAGAAATCCCCTCTCAATCTCAGAATGCACAGACAATTAACCTGAGCGAAGGGGGAATAGGCATATCTTTTGATGCCGAAGTAAAACTCCCATCACCTTTATTGATTGAATTCAGCCTTATGAATACACCCCTACAATTTCAGGGGGAAGTCAGATGGAACAAAATTTTTGATGATGGAAAATATTATTGTGGGGTGCATTTTTTAGATAAAGATGAGCAGCAGGAGGATATTCTGAAAAGGTTTTTATTTACTAATAATGAATATATCCTCAATCTGATTAAGGACTTGAAGACAGAAGACAGAGATGTTTCTGGTAAGATTGAGTCATTTTTCAGAAAGGATGTGAAGTGGTTTATTGAAGATTTGATTGATCTGGAACAGCATATAAAAAATAAATCAATGTCTGAGGAATCTATTCAAGAAAGATTAAATATCATTAATGATAAGATTGTAAAGAAGGGTGATGCGTTAGAAGAAATTGTAAAAAATAATCTCCTAATAAAGGAAATTAAAAAGGAATTCAGGTCTTTGGTTGGACACTGGGTATATAAAAGTAAGATTATGGAAAGAGCGCTTAAGAAATCTTATGGTTATCCAGGAGACTACAACTTATTGGAAACTATATACAATAACCAAACAATTTCTGAGAGCATAGGCATTTACCATGACAGGTATTTTTTAGACAATCCTTATGCCATTGCAGTAAGAAACCGTAAAAACAAAATGAAGAATTTATTAATGACTTTTATGGAAGAGACAGCCCTTCCATCAATAAATATATTGAATATAGCCTGCGGCTCATGTCGTGAGATAAGGGAGTTATTGCCTGATATACATCTAAAAAAAAAATTAAAATTTACATGCTTAGATTTTGATGAAAAAGCAATAAACTACTCTAAAGAGAGATTTAAGACGCTTCCTGAAGATTTAGAGATTAAATTTTTAAAAGAATCTGTTTTAAAATTATCAAAACACCAAGAGGTCTTGAACGAACAGAATCTAATCTACAGTATTGGTCTTGCTGATTATTTACCAGATAGGGTATTAAAGAAAATAATTTTCTTTATCTATTCACTTTTATATCCAAGTGGAAGATTTATCATCGCACATAAGGATAAGGATAAATATAAACCCCTTCCACCTGACTGGTTTTGCGACTGGACATTTGAGCCACGAAATGTAAATGCCTTGGTAAAATTAGTGAAAGATTCTGGAATAGCTAATTTCACAATAAATGTGGATTGGGAAAATTCTAATAAAATCTTCTTTTTAATAATGACTAAAATGAGCTAATAACATGGATATACTATCTTCATTAACATATTACTCCTTTTCTGCCTTGTTAAACTTTATTACAAGTCTTAGCATGACCATAATAATTCTTGTAAAGAACCCAAAGCCTTTAGCTAATAAGATATTTACAATTTTTACATTGAGTGTTGTGGAGTGGTCATTATTTTATTTGCTGTGGTTGAATGCCCCCAATAAGGAATTAGCCGGTTTTTATATGAGAACTTGCATGATCGGGGTTATCTTTATGCCTCCTTTATTTACCCATTTTGTACTTTCTTTACTAAGTAAAAAGATGAATAAAATATTGCTTGCAGGGAATTATCTTTTAAGTGTCTTTCTTGCTGCCACTGTCTATTCTTCATTATTTGCAAAAGAAGGGGGAGCATCCCCACCTTTTGCCTACTGGTTATTACCAGGACACCTCTTTCACATTCATTTAATCCATTTCGGTATTAATATTCTTTATTCAGAATATCTTATGTTTAATTTCATTAAACAGAGCCAAGGCATGTTTAGAAATCAGGTTATTTACCTCTTTTTTGGCACCGTTATCGGTTTTCTTGCAGGAATGACTAATTATTTTTATTGGTATAGAATACCGATACCGCCACTTTTAAATATACTTGTGCCACTATATGTCATCTTAGTTACCTATGCAATTATGAAATATAAACTAATGGAGATAAGCATTGTTTTAAAAAGAGGGACTGTTTACACTGCTGGACTTCTCCTTGTTTTAATCCCAACATATCTTATACTCTTATGGACTCAGAACATTTTTTTCAAAACTATAAATATTTCCTATTCCATAATTATATTTTGCATCCTGACAATAACTGCTATTGCTTTTTATAAGATAAGATTAAAAGCAGAAACAGCTATTGAAAAGGTTTTTTTCAGCAATAAATATGATTATTACAAAATCCTCACCAATTTCTCAAAGGAACTGGTATCTGTTCTGACGCTAAACGAGTTACTTGACAAGACCATTAACACCTTTACTGAAACACTCAAGATTAAAAAGGCATCAATATTTCTATTTGATGAAGAGAAAAAGGCCTATATAATAAAGGCCTCTTATGGCCTTGACGAAGAGAAGAACAAGATTAAAATAAAGCAGGATGTGCCGTTGATTGATTATTTTATTGAAAAAGAGGATGTGGCAATAAGGGAAGAAATAGAAAGATACCCAAGCACACAGCAAACTCAGGAGATAATAAAGATACTAAAAGACATAGAGTCAGAGATTGCCATACCTTTTATGGAAAAGGATAAGATAGTCGGCTTTTGCAACCTAAGCGCAAAGGGAGACAGAAGCATGTACTCCCATGAGGATATAGAACTCTTCTTGTCCCTTGGCAGACAGGCTGCAATTGCAATAAAAAATGCCGTGCTTATAGAAAAGATAAAGGAATCAAAGCATGTAATAAGAAGGATGGAAAGGCTAAAGACAATAGGAGACATGGCAGCAGGATTGGCGCATGAGATAAGAAACCCGCTTGTTCCAATAAAAACATGCCTGGATCTGCTGACAGGTGAGCATGGCGTAGATGCTGAATCCATAAAAAAGATAGCTGTATGCGCATATAAGGAAGTGGAAAGAATAGAGGCTTTATTAGGAGAGATAATGGACTATTCAAGGCCAAGGCAGCCTGTGTTTAAGGATGAGGACATAAATAACATAGTGGAAAAAACAGCAATCTTTATTGAATATGAGGCAAAAAAAGCAGGTATAACAATAGACAGGAAATATGACAAAAGCCTTCCTGCAATAAAGGTTGACGGCGAGCATATGAAACAGGTTTTATTGAACCTGTTAATAAATGCCATAGACGCAGTAAATGGAAATGGAAGGATAAGTATTGCTACAAGAAAAGTGAAGCATCTGCTATCACCCTCTGGAATGATAGGCGAAAAGGAATACCTGCAGATAGAGATTACTGACAATGGCGCCGGCATACCAGAGGAGAGCATAGAGAGGATATTCAATCCCTTTTATACGACAAAACACGCGAGCAAAGAGCGTGAGGGGACAGGGCTTGGATTATCAATAGTTCAGGAGATAATAACAGAGCACCACGGATTTGTTCAGGTGAGAAGTGAATTAGGCAAAGGAAGTTCCTTTCTTGTTAACCTGCCTGTGGAGCAGCCGGAGTTTAATCTAAGAGAAGATAGAGGGCGGATGGTAACAAACAAAAAAACCAAAGATATCACACCCAGCATAAAATACCCTGAAGAGCCATTTCAGATAATACAATAATCCTCACAATAACAGATAAATATTGACACTCTCTCCTCAGTCCGCTACAGTATATGACCATGAAATTGGAATTAATAGTCCCTGTAAAAAGAAAACAGAACTGGAGGGGGAATTATCAGCTTGCGCCAATAGGGCTGATGTATGTTGCCGCATCAACGCCTGAGGATGTAGAGATAGCAATTACAGACGAACATATTGAAACAATAAATTTTGACAAGCCTGTTGACCTTGTCGGCATCACATCCATGACAGCAGAAATAAACAGGGCTTATGAGATTGCAGATGAATACAGAAGACGCGGGGTAAAGGTTGTTATGGGCGGCATACATCCTTCAACGCTTCCACATGAGGCAATACAACATTCAGATTCAGTTGTAATAGGCGAGGCAGAAGGCGTTTGGCAGAATGTTATCAAGGATTTCAAGGATGGCAGGCTCAACAAATTCTACTCCTCAGAGATCAGGCCGTCGCTTGATAATCTCGCCTTTCCAAGAAGAGACCTTGTAAAAGGAAAAAAATATCTCACCAAAAATATCATCCAAACAACAAGAGGCTGCCCTTTTTCATGCACATTCTGCACAGTAACAAATTTTTTTGGAAATACATATAGATACCGCCCTATAAAGGATGTAATATCCGAGGTGGAATCTTTAGACGGTAATTTTACTGTGTTTATAGATGACAACATCCTTGCAAATCCAAAAAGGGCAAAGGAGCTCTTCACTGCATTAATCCCGTATAAAAAGAGATGGGTCAGCCAGTCATCCATTAATCTGGCAAAGGATAAAGAGGCCTTGGCGCTTGCAGAAAAGAGCGGGTGCATTGGGATGTTTATCGGCTTTGAATCAATCTCGCAGGAATCGCTGCAGGCAATAAAGAAATCAACAAATCAGGTTTCAACCATGCGTGATTCTATAAAGAGGATACATGACCACGGCATCCTGATTGAAGGCGCCTTTATATTCGGGCTTGAAGAGGATAACAGGGACTCGCTTTTGAGGACGCTGGACTTTGCCATGGAGATGCGTTTTTCTGCTGTAAATTTTTTCGTGCTTACCCCTTTTCCAGGCACACAAATAAGAGAACAGATAGAAAAAGACGGAAGGATTATTGAAAAAGACTGGTCAAAATATAATAATTTTACAGTTGTGTTTAAGCCAAAGAATATGACTCCGAAAGAGCTTCAGGATATGGCAATCTTTGCAAAACAGCAGTTTTACTCATACCCTTCAATAATAAAAAGGCACTTCCCGCCAAAGAAGCATGTCTTAGCCTCGCTTGGATATAATCTTTTAAGGAGAAGGTCAACAACCAAACGCTCCTGAAGCAAGCAATTGATTTTTTACCTGCAGCATCTTCAAAAAATATCTTTTAAGAAAACCATAAAATAAGATTTGATTGCCATTTTTTAGCAGCAATTGTTCATAAATTGTGCAGGATTTGCTACAATCAAAACTCTTGGGAACAGCATATACTTTTAATGACAGCACTCAAGATGTTTGAATTAGGCAAGGTATCATCAGGAAAGGCTGCTGAATTGGTGTGTGCTTTAGGCATTACCATTTATTTTTGTTAGACGCTAATATTTTTAGAAAATCTAAAAAAGATGTATTTGTAGTCCCTAAGTGGTCATCAGGATTTTCAAATGAATGCGCATTGACTCACATTAAATGTTATGATAGTCTCAAAACGCCTTATCAGAGGATCATGGAATCGCCTTATATAACAGATTCAGTAAAACAGTCTCTCAAAGAACAATTTGAAACCTTGAATCCTTTTAGGCTAAGAAAGATTATTGAGAAAAAACTTAAAACAATTTTTTCCATTTGTTACTCTAAGAAACCCTTAATCACGATACCTTTAAACGATCTCCTTACGGGTAACATTTATTAATGAGGCAACAGGTTACTTGGTAGAGCACTTTCGACTAATAAAGAATATTCGTCTAACTCGTTTATTACAGTTAAGGAAACTCTGTGATAATGGCGAAGAAAAAGATATTGAGGAAAAATATCTAATAACATCTTAATCTGCATCTGCTATTGACAAGGCCTTCTAAATAGTATACATTTGTATACATGAAAGAATTGACTCCGAGACAGAGGAGTATCTTTGAGTTTCTTATCAAATTCATAAAGAAGCAGGGCTATCCGCCGACTGTGCGTGAGATTGGCGAGCACTTCGGATTCCTCTGGCCTGCTGCAAGCGGACATCTGCGCGCGCTTGAGAAAAAGGGGTTTATACGAATAAACCAGCTTAAGTCAAGGGGCATAGAGGTTAAAGGAATAAAAGAGGCAGCAGGGTTCACAGTGCCTGTTATAGGGAAGGTAACCGCAGGAAAACCGATGCTTGCTGTTGAAGATATAGAAGGGCACATGCTTATTGATAAAACGCTCTTCAAAACAGAGGATGCCTTTTCTTTAAGGATAAAAGGTGAAAGCATGATAGGCGCAGGAATATTGGATGGAGATTATGTGATAGTAAAACCGCAGACCTCAATTGAGAGCGGAGAGATAGCAGTTGCGCTAATCGGAGACGAGGCTACTGTAAAGAGGATTTATATAAAGAAGACGCAGATAATTCTTAAACCAGAAAATAAGGATATGAAGCCTGTAGCTTATAATCCTGATAGTGTAAAGATTATTGGGAAGGTCATAGGGGTTGTGAGGAAGATATAATGGATGTCGGAGAGAATATAAATGTCATTGCCTCATTTGGCACGCCTTATAAGATAAAGCCGCTTAAGTTCAGATGGTCTGGAAGGCTCTTTGAAATTAAGGAGATTACATACCTGTGGAAATCAAGAGAAGGAAGGGCTGAGATATACCATTTTTCTGTTTCTGATGGAAAGGCATTATATGAGCTGACCTTTGATACAGTCTCCCTTATATGGAGGCTTGAGCAGCTTGAAGCATAACGGCAAATAATCCCCTCTCCCCTTTGGGGAGAGGGATAGGGTGAGGGGGCTGGTTTTAGATATGCATAAAATTATCATGTGTGTAGACATGGATGCCTTCTTTGCCTCTGTGGAGCAGCTGGACAATCCACGTCTGCTGGG
>CAKKRA010000287.1 GCA_919902475.1 Nitrospiria bacterium | reverse complement strand
GCCGTCCTTTCTTCAAAGACCTTTCTGCTTCCTCAATCTGTTCAGTAAGCTCATGACTTGATAAGACCTCAAGGGTTGCTTCTGCCTCTTCTTTTTCTTTTAGATATTCTATAATATCAATTACAACCTTTACCTTCTCTTCAGAGAGTTCCTCAATGGCTTTTTTGGCCTCTTTTTTTAATACGGTGCTTTGCATAATAAATCCTCCACTACAATTTTTTGATTTAATTATAAATAAAGCTTTTAAACTTTGCAAGAAATTAAATGCAGGTGCACTGGGTCAGGTCAACCATATTCCCAGCCTCAGTCCATTGCTGATATGTTCTGAAATTAATATGTCTGTGAACCGAATCAGGCAGTCTCAAGCTTAAGGCGCTCATTTTTATCTCCTATAGCTGCCTTCTTCAATCACTGCGAAAGGGGTTTTTTATTGTAACTCCGCTAATTGACTGGCCATGGGAAAGGTCTTCTGATAAAAGCAGCACTGCGCCGCTGCTTATAGCAGCATAGATAATCATAGAATCCCAGAATGAGTAGTTATGTTTAGTCTGGATATCAATCGCACCCAATATAGCCTCTCCATCATTAACAATAACATCCCATTTCAGAAAATCACTTACAATATCTTTTGCAAACTTAACATTCAGAGGCTTAGGAATCTTCTTAGTTGCGCTGACATAAAATTCCTGCAAAACCTGTGTGCTGAGAACACCCTGAGCGGAATCCCATAGGTCCATGACAATCTTCTGAGCCATCTCATGTTTTTTTCCTGCAGAGCCGTCATAGGCATAAATAACAATGTTTGTATCAAGAAAGGTCTTAACTTCTGGCATGAAGTTCTTCCCTTGAAATTATTATTTTGCCCTTTGTTCCAAGATTGAACCCCGTCTTAAGCAGCCGTAATTGCCTCTTTTTTGAGCGCTCATAACCAGTTCCCTTGCTGATTTTTTCTTCAAGAGATTCTTTTACAAGCTCATTAATGGACTTTTCTGCCTTTGCTGCAAATACCTTGGCCTTTTTTAACAATGGCTTTGGGAGGGATAATGTTATGTTTTGTTTGTTCATTTTTACACCTTTTCTTATGATTTAAAGATATATCAAATATTTATGTGTTTGTCAAATTTAATTGAATTAATGTCCTTGCTGTAGTGTCAAACATTTTTC
>CAKKRA010000286.1 GCA_919902475.1 Nitrospiria bacterium | reverse complement strand
CCCAGCCCTTTTTGCTTATCTGCTTTGTCCTGCTTATGACAAGCGAGTCAGCAGGGACATCCTCTGTTACTGTTGTTCCTGCTGCAACAATAGCGCCCTTGCCTATTTTAACAGGCGCTATAAACTGCACATCGCTTCCAACAAACACATTGTCGCCAATCTCTGTCCTGTGCTTTTTAAAGCCGTCATAATTGCATGTAATAGTCCCGGCGCCTATGTTCACATTCCTGCCGATAACAGAATCTCCAAGATATGTAAGATGATTTGCCTTAGCGCCGTCCTTTACAATACTCTTTTTTATCTCAACAAAGTTGCCTATCTTAACATCCCTGCCAAGCTCTGTATGCGGTCTTAGATGGGCAAATGGGCCGATAGAAGCCTTGTCTCCTATTTTGCTCTCCTCAATCAGGCAGGAGTCCTTTATCTTAACCTCTTTGCCTATCTTTGCATCAATTATTCGTGAATTAGGATATATTGTGCAGCCCTCGCCAATCTTGCTCTTGCCGCAAATAAAATTATTTGGATAGATTATTGTATCCCTGCCTATCTCAACAGTGTCATCTATAAATGTTGTCTCAGGGTCAATGATTGTAACGCCGCTCAACATCCATCTTTCATTTATGCGTCTTCTTATAATCCTCTCTGCCTTTGCAAGCTCAAGCCTTGTGTTTATGCCCATCACCTCGTCTGAATCTCCTGCCTTAACAGCATTTATCTCAAGCCCCCTCTTAGCTGCAATGCCAATAACATCTGTTAAATAATATTCACCCTGCGCATTATTCGGCTTAATCTCTGAAAGTGAATCAAACAGGAAATCTGAGTCAAAGGCATATATGCCTGTATTAATCAGCCTTGTCTTTTTTATTGTGTCTGATGCATCCTTCTCTTCAACAATCCTCTCTACCTTTCCATTTGCATTTATAATAACCCTTCCATAGCCATAAGGATTATTTAGCTCTGTTGTTAAGATTGTAACCCTATTGCCTTTTGATTTATGGCTTTTAATCAATTCACTGATGGTTTCTTTTTTAAGAAGCGGAGTATCCCCGCTTAATACAATCACTGTGCCATTAAAATCCCTTAATGTATTTTTTGCCTGCATAACAGCATGGCCTGTGCCTTTTTGTTCTTTCTGAATAACCCAGCCTATTTTATACTCAGAAAAGATATCTTTAACCTTATCCGCCTGATGGCCGATAACAGCAATAATCTTTTCAGTCCTTAAGGATTTTGCAAGGTTTAGGGTATATGCGAGCATGGGCATCCCTGCCAATGGATGGAGTATCTTCACAAGATTAGATTTCATCCTTGTCCCAAGCCCTGCTGCCATGATTATTATTGATATGCCTTTCATGCTACCCCTTCTTCTCAGGCGGTGAAATAATCCCGCATGATATAATCATCTTCATACCGTCCTCAACCTTCATATCAAGGGAAATTACATCAGCCTCAGGCACTAACAGCAAAAAACCTGCTGTTGGATTTGGCGTTGTCGGCACAAAGACATTCAGCACCTTCCCCTTTGTCTTATCCTGAACTTCTCCCTTAGAAGCGCCTGTAACAAAGCCTATAGTATGCACACCCTTTCTTGGGTACTCAATCAAAACTACCCTGCTGAAATTACCGTTCCCCTGCATGGAAAAGGAATCAACAATCTGTTTTAATGCAGAATATATGCTGCTTACCACAGGAACCTTTTTTAAGAGCCTCTCCCACAGGTCTAATAATTTTTTGCCAACAAAATTTGCTGTAAGAAGGCCGATTAAAAATATGAAAACAAGCAGGGCAATTATACCAAATCCAGGTATATAGAACTCCGGGAAATATCTGCTTGCATAATCACCGAGGAGGTTCTCCATTGATGTTAAAAGGGTCTTGAATATCAGATATGTGCCCCAAATAGGGATAATAACGAGGACACCTGTAATCAGGTACCGTTTGATATGGCCTTTTATCTTGGTAATCATTATTATTAGCGGTTAATTTATAAATTCCCTTTGATTTTTGCATACATATAATACTAATTTATTTGCCTTTTTGCAAGCGCTTTATTGAAAAAAATAGGACTTTAGGCTATAATTGAATATAACTTAGGGAGGTAATTATTATGCTCTTTCAGGAGCTTATTCTTTCTGGTATCAGAAACTTTGCAAAATTAAAAAAGATAGATTTTTCAAAGGGCTTTAACATAATAATTGGCGATAATGAGTCAGGAAAGAGCACCATTTATGACTCTATCCTTTCTGTCCTGTTTGGCAGCGCTTATCCAAATAGCAAGGATCTTATCTGCGAAGACCAGCAGGAGTGCAAGGCTGCATTAACATTTAAGGACAAAAAGGGAGACACATACAGGGTCATACGGGACTTTTCAAAGGACAAGGCAAATCTCTTTAAGCTGGATTCTTCAAAGAACTTTATAATTATAAATAAGAATAAGGATATGATAGACCAGCTTATGATATCAGAGATAATCGGTCTTAAAGAGGATGAATATGCATATCTATTCTCTTTAAAATATCCCATTTATACCTCAAGTAATGGGACTTATGAGTCAGCAAATGAAGAGACGGCTTTGCTTGATGAAATGCCTGTAGTAGAAAAATTGGAAGGACTTGAAGGCAATGTTATGGAAGAGCAGGAATCTGAATCATTAGACAGAATAAAAAATGGCGAGGAGCTCGCCTTTAAACAAAAAAGACTCGTCACATTAAAAGAGGCATTGACAAAGATAGACCAATTATCTAAGATAGAGTACAAAATTGACGAGCTTCAGGACAAGCTCTCTGGTGCTAAGAAGAGATTAGAGTCTTTAAGTATTGCTGAAAAGGAATCAGCCCAGAACATAAACAGCCTTGAATCGCTTAAGACATTTGCTGAGCTTCCCGCAAATATTAATATAGATGAGCTGATTGACACCTATGAAAAAAAGGAGATTGAAAAGGCAAAGGAACTTGATGAGGTCAGGGAGGAATTAGAGCATTTAAAAGAACGGAGGGATTTAATACCAAATAAGCCTGTATTTCAGAATCCCTTTCTTATAGCTGGCGTTGTTTTAATTACTGCCTCTCTGTTTTCAGTAATGTCTTTTAATCTGACTGATATATTTCAGATACTCTTTTTTGTGGGTTTCTTTGGAGGCGCTGGCTCTATTGCCTTTGGTATATTCAATGACTTCCAAAATAGCAGCAAAAGGAAAGAGCTTGGTTTAAAGATAGATAATATAAATAAACAACTGAATGATAAAAACACAAGATACGGAAAGGAGGATGCGCAATTTCAGGATATCCTAAAGAAGACTTCATCAAGTAATGCCCAGGAACTGGGTTTGCGATACAAAAAATATCAGGAGCTCTTGCAGCAAAAAGAGTTCTTGGAAGAAAAAAAGAAGCGGTTATTGGAGGGTAAAGAGAAGGAAGAAATAGAAGGGGAGTTTAAACAGTTACAGAAAGAAAAGGCAGAATTAGATGCAAAGGTGCAGGGTTATACAGGCTTATCTACAGATATTTATGACATAGAGGCCGAGATAAAAAAGATAGAAAAAGAGATAAGGGCATATACAGGGACGGGGAATAAAGAAAAACAGACAGCAGCCTCGCACAAGGCGCATAATATTAAGGCTGACAGGCATTCAGACAAAACAGAGGCAATTAGCTGGTCAATATTAGAGAAGATACTCGGAAAAGACCCGCATGACCTGCTCCCCCTTATTGAAAACAAGGCAAAGCTGTATCTCCAAAGATTGACACTTGGAAGATACAGCGGATTAAATATCAATGGCGGAATATATCTGACTGCCAAAGAAAAGGATAAAAAAGCCGAGCTTGATAAATTAAGCAAAGGCATGATAGACCAGGTATACCTTGCCCTGCATTTTGCGCTAACATCTATACTTTCTGCAAAACATCCTTTCCCCTTTCTGATTGACGACCCGTTTCTCACCTTTGATCCTCAGCGAGAGGCAATTGCTGTGGACATATTAAGAGAAATGGCAAAGGACAATCAGGTCATATTCCTCTCTTCCCACAAATCCCAGAAAACCGGTGATAATGTAATACAATTGTAATTTTTCAATGTAAATTTATCACCCTCCCCTAACCCCTCCCATCAAGGGAGGGGAAATAAGGAGGGAAAATATTCAATTCCCTTTCTCCTTGCGGGAGAGGCACCAAAATATACCCCTCTCCCCTTGTGGGAGAGGGTTAGGGTGAGGGGTATTATAAATAATGAAGAAAGGCCTTTTCATAACCTTTGAAGGCATAGAGGGCTGCGGCAAGACAACGCAGATGAATCTCCTCGCTGGCTATCTAAAGAAGGAGGGCGCCTCTGTTTTAAAGACAAGGGAGCCGGGCGGCACAAAGATAGGTGAAAAGATAAGGGAGATTCTCCTCAATCCTGACAATAAGAAGATGTCAAAAGAGACAGAGATGCTCCTCTATGGCGCAAGCAGAACACAGCATATTGAAGAAATTATAAGGCCTGCATTAAAATCAGGGAAGATTGTGTTATGCGACAGATATGCTGACTCTACACTTGCCTATCAGGGCTTTGGCAGGAACATGGGCGTCTCTTTTATAAAAAAGGCATGCCCCTTATCACTTGGAAGCATTCAGCCTGATTTGACGATTCTTCTTGATTTGGATGTTAAGACAGGTCTAAGCAGGATAAAAAACAGAAAGGGCGGCAATGACCGTATTGAAAAGGAGAAAATCGCCTTTCACAATAAGGTGAGGAAAGGCTATCTAAAACTTGCTAAGACATCAAGGGGAAGGATAAAGATTGTAAAGGCTGATAAAGAGATAGACGAGATACAGAAAGAGATTAAAGATATTGTAATAAGAAAATTGCGTAGTAAAGAATAGACTATGGGATTTAATGCTATCATAGGCCACGAAAAGATAATCAGCCGCCTGAAAAAGGCGCTGGAAAAGAACGAATTAGCCTCTGCCTATCTCTTTTTTGGCGATGAGGCAATCGGCAAGAGGCTTACTGCAATAAACTTTGCAAAGGCAATGAACTGCCTTGCTCATACAACAGATGCCTGCGGCGCCTGCATATCATGCCAAAAAATAGAAAAAGGGATTCACCCGGATGTGAGGATTATTGCGCCTGAGGCAGAGATGGCGGATAAAGAAACTAATGCTGAAGGCAAAGAAAAAAAGAGCAGAATAATAAAGATAGAGCAGATAAAGGCAATACAGGGTGAGATGGCATATCCGCCATTTGAAGGCAAAAAAAGGGCATTTATAATAGACAATGCGGATAAGATGAATACAGAAGCGGCAAATTCATTGCTAAAAACACTGGAAGAGCCTGCAAGAAATTCAGTTATTATACTTGTGTCATCAAAACCAAATTACCTGCTGCCTACTATAGTATCCCGCTGCCAGCAGATCAGATTTACAACAGCGCCGATTGAGACAGTGAAAAGGCTGCTTATAGAAAAAGGGGTGAATAGCAGCGATGCAGATATGATTGCATCCGCAGCACATGGCAGAATAGGAAGCGCTTTGAATACAGATGCTGATGCAATAAAAGAGAAAAGGGATGAGTACCTCACTCTTCTATCTGCCGCAGCAAGCGGGAATGCAGGAAATATTTTTTTATCTGTTGAAAAATACGCAAAAGACAGCAATGCTGCAATAGAAATATTTGAGTGGTTTTATGTATGGCTCAGGGATGTTATAATATTTAAAGAAACAGGGGAAACAAGGTATTTAACAAACTCTGACAGATTAGGTGAAATAAAAAAGTGGGCTGAAACAGATACAAATAAATATCTTGATATAATAAAATCCATTACTGACATTCAGAAGGCATTTAGCAGAAATATAAATAAACAGCTTGCCATGGAAAAGGTCATGATGGAGATAAAAGAGGTGTCGCACAGATGATAAAGATTGTAGGTGTAAGATTCAGGGATAAGGGCAAGACATATCACTTTGACCCGGCTGATTTAGATTTAAAAATCGGGGATGCTGTTGTAGTAGAAACAGAAAGGGGGGTAGGGTATGCAATGGTATCCTCAATACCCCGCTTTATCCAGCAGTTTCCGTCAGGCAGAAAATTAAAAAAGGTTTTAAAAAAGGCGTCTGAAGAAGACGCCACTGCTATGCAGAATAATAAAGAGAGAGAAGCAGAGGCGCTCAGGTACTGCCATGAGAAGATTAAGGATAGGGAGCTTCCAATGAAGCTCGTAGATGTTGAATATTCTCAGGACGGCAGCAAGATAACCTTTTACTTCACAGCAGATAATCGTATTGACTTCAGAGAGCTGGTAAAGGACATTGCAGGCAAATACAGAACAAGGATAGAGATGCGGCAGATAGGCGTACGTGACGAGGCAAGGATGATTAATGGATACGGACAATGCGGCAGACAGCTCTGCTGTGCCTCGTTTCTCAGGGAATTTGAGCCTGTATCAATAAAGATGGCAAAAGAGCAGTCTATGGTCTTAAACCCTGCAAAGATATCAGGCATCTGCGGCAGGTTGATGTGCTGCATAGCATATGAGGCAGGAAATGGCGAGTCGTGTAAAAGGGCGCCGCGCGCTAAAACAGAGGGCATTACTGCTGAAACAAAAGAAATTATTTCAGATGCGCCTCTGTCAGCAGAAGAAAGAACCCAAGTAATGCAGAAAACAGAGCAGACAACACAAATGCCGTCAGAGCCTAAAGAGGCAGTAAGATCTGAATCCAAGCCAATGGAGCAGGTAAAAGAAACAGCAGGGTTAGGGGCGCAACAGCAGACTGAAAAGCCTTCACAGCCGCAGGCGCAAAAACCAGCATCATTCAGGGAAAAGAAAAGAAGGAGAAGGCACAGAAAGAAGCACAGATGACAGAAAAAAAGTTCTATGTAACAACACCCATATACTATGTTAATGATGTCCCGCATATTGGACATGCATATACAACTGCTGCTGCTGATACAATTAGCCGCTACAAAAGGCTGAGGGGTTATGAGGTATTATTTTTAACAGGCACTGATGAGCACGGCCAGAAGGTAGAAAAAACTGCAATAAGCAATAAAGAGACGCCAAAGGCCCTTGCAGACAGGGTTGTAGTGCGTTTCAAAAATCTGTGGGAGAGGTTAAATATATCCAATGATGA
>CAKKRA010000285.1:350-2916 GCA_919902475.1 Nitrospiria bacterium | reverse complement strand
ACCAGAAGATTTGCAGCAGTATATGCACTGTTGCAACGGCTGCGATTGAAAAGGGAACGCCTATCTTCAGATATTCTTTAAGCACAATCTTATAACCGTGTTTTTCAAGGATACCGCAGGCAAAGACATTTGCAGCCGCTCCCACAGGCGTTATATTCCCACCGATGCCTGTGCCAACAAGCATCCCAAAGAGCAACGGCCATGCGCTCATCCCTATAATCTCTGCTAAATTTTTGCACACAGGGATCATCAATATCGTATATGGGACATTATCCATAAAAGAGGATGCTGCAACAGAAATCCATGTTACAAAGGCAAGCATGAATGCAGGGTCTTTAAAGCCTGATTCAACAAGAAAGCCGGAAAAGTCCCTTAAGATGCCTGAGGCGCTGAGGGAGAATATCACCATAAATATCCCGACAATAAACAGAAAGGAGTCCCAATCAAATTCAAAGAGCATCTCTTTAATGTCCTGCCTCCTCATATACAGCGCTATAGCGCCTACAGCAAACCCGACTATTCCGACCTTTATTCCGAGTTCAGGGGCTATTGCCAAAGCAGGCACCCCCAACGCAAAGAGCGCGGAAGCCCCTTTAGTCACATATATCTTCTCTGTTTCTATCTCCACCTTCTTGTTCATATTTCTAAATTGGAAAAGAAGGGTTGACATAGCTGCTATTACGCCAACAATCGTGAGTGTCCCCAGCCCGGGTCTGCCATTAAACCAGTAGAAATCAAGCGGTTTCATCCCTGTTTCAAGGGCAAGGATTAGCGACGGCGGGTCAGCGACCATCGTAACAGTAGTTACCACATTAGAGCTTATCGCTATTGCAATCATGTAGCGAAAGAGAGAAGAGTCAAGCAGCTTCGCTACTGTAATAGCAACAGGAGCCATTATCAAAACCACTCCGACATTCTCCATAAAGGCAGAGAGAAAGGCTGTTAATACGCAAAGCGACAGGATAGCGTATTTTTCTACCCTGACAAGTTTAAGCAGCTTCATGGCAATGAAGTCAGGCATCCTGCTCTTCATAAAGACAAAGGATACCATCATAAAGCCCCAGTAAATCCCGAGGACATCCCACTTTATCGCATTAAACACCGCGTCCTCTATTTTTAGAATCCCGGATGCGAGCAGAAGCGCAGAAGCCCCTAAGGAGGCATAGGCAAGCTTTACCTTCCTGCTTAAAGCAAGGCTATAGCATCCTGCGAAAATCAATAGCACTATAATCTTTTCATTCATATTACACCTCTATTGCTAATCAGTCTATAATAGTAACAACATGGCCAAAGACAAATCTGCCATGCCCGAATGTTTTTGTCGGGCATCCAGTCTTATGGATTCCCGCCAGAAACCTGCGGGAATGACATTACACAATAATTCCCTTTCTGCAGCCGCCTGCCAAACCACATTTCCTTGTGTTAATTATACCTCTAAATATCAATATTGGCAAAAACATCAATAATTGATAAAAAAAAAGACCTTTACCCCGAAAAATCTTCGGAATAAAGGTCTTGCTTGTTAGTTACTTAAACTAACCGGCGGCACCGGCCCATCCACCTCAGCGGACGAACGTATTGACGATACTCGCCTATTAGCTACTCCCCTTTATGTGCTGACAATAATATACTACAAATACTTTATTTGTGTCAAGCGCATAATCAAACTTTTTTTATTTAAACGCTACGCCTCTATCTTCCTCCCTGCCGGCATCTTCCTCCGCAATACTGCCTTGATAACCTCCATGGAGATAAATACAACAACACCAAAACCGAAGATTATACCGAGATCAGCGGCTGATGGTTTGTTTATCTCAAAGGCATCAAGCATAGTTGGGAACTGAATCAATACTGCAGTTAATACAATCTGTGATAAGATTGCGAGAACAAGCCACATGTGCGGCGGAGCCTTGAATATGCTGTATCTCATAGAGCGGAAGTTAAGCGCAATAATCAGCTCTATGATTATAAACAGGAAGAATGTCTCTGTCCTCGCATGCCTTATATCACTAAGATCATGGAGAAAGAGGAAAAAGAAAAATGGTATCTCAATTACTATCGCAAGCATTATAAATGCCTTCACATCCCATGAGAATACACTCTCCTTTGGGTCACGCGGCGGCCTCTGCATAATGTCAGGATCCGGCGGCGCAATGCCGAGCGCAAGCGCTGGAACCCCGTCAGTTACCAGATTTATAAATAATATAGCTGCCGGCAGAAGCGGCAGATAGTCTGGTCCCAGATACAGAACCATTCCGCCAATAACCGCCACCTCTGTAATATTGCACCTGAGCAGATAGGTAAGATATTTTTTAATATTATCGTATATCCATCTGCCGCGCTCAATAGCGCTTACAATGGTTGCAAAGTTATCATCGCTCAGGACCATGTCAGCGGCCTCCTTTGCAACATCTGTGCCGCTTATGCCCATGGCAATTCCAATATCAGCATGTTTTAACGCAGGGGCGTCATTAACGCCGTCGCCTGTCATTGCAACTACCTCGCCTTTAGCCTTCCATGCCTTGACAATCTTAAGCTTATCCATTGGCGATACCCTTGCATAGAC
>CAKKRA010000285.1:0-340 GCA_919902475.1 Nitrospiria bacterium | reverse complement strand
TTCAGACATCTTGGCAAGTTCATCGCCTGTCATAACCATATCGCCGTCTTTATATATGCCTATCTCCTTTGCTATTGCCACTGCTGTCAACTTATGGTCGCCGGTAATCATTACTGGCTTTATTCCTACCTGCTTGCACACCCTCGTTGCCTCTATTGCCTCGCTCCTCGGCGGGTCCATCATGCCGATAAGGCCCAAAAAGACCATCTCATTTTCAATGGCATCCTCTGAATAGGCAGACTTGTCAGGAACCTCCCTGTAGGCTATGCCAAGAACCCTAAGCGCATCAAGCGCCATCCCCTCATTTGCCTTTAAAATCGCCTCCCTATCCTCTTTTGTA
>CAKKRA010000284.1 GCA_919902475.1 Nitrospiria bacterium | reverse complement strand
CAATTCTTCTCCTAAAGGACGGACTTCTTCATCTTCCTGAAGAATAGCAATAGTTTCATCTTCTGATTCTTCATCAGCGCTGATTGTGTTTTTGTTTTCTAATTCTTCGTCAAAATTTATTGCAACAGCTCGTCTGCTCATTTTTATCACCTCCTGACTTTAAGATTGGAGAGCATTGCTTCAACAACCTTTTTTAGTTTCCGTGAAATTTACCCAATAATACTACAAAGAGTAGTAGTTGTCAATGATAAAATTATTAAAATTTATGCGTAAGGTCTCCTGATTTCTTCATCTCAGTTCTTATTAAGTTTCTGAGATACATGGTTACAGTCATTGAATGTCTTTCGCATACCTTTTTTAAAAAGTTATACTCATCTTCAGAAATACACGCATTTATTACCTTTTTACCATTTGCTTGCTTTTTCATTCCCCTACCTCTTTTATATAAATTTAGCATTAGTATATCACAAATTTTATATTTGTCAAGTTATTTTTTATATGTTTATTATATAGATTTCGTATATAGAACAAGTAAAAATTATATAAATATAAAAAAGCCTTGAATTTACCGTTGTAAGCAAATATAATAGCTAAACTTTTTAAATTGCAGGATTTGAGATGAGAAAGATTATAATAGAGAAACTTAAAGGCCGTCCTGTTTCAGAGAATCGTGTTGAGATTGTAGAGAGAAAGGGACTTGGGCATCCAGATTATATCTGCGATGCAATAATGGATGAGATATCTGTTGCCTTGAGTAAAATTTATAAGGAGAAATTCGGGGCAGTGCTTCACCATAATATTGACAAAGGTATGCTCGCTGCCGGCGCTGTTGAAAGAAAATTTGGCGGAGGGATCCTGATAGAGCCGATGAGGATGATATTCGGCGACAGGGCTGCTTACAAAATTGACGGAGAGTCTATACCAGTTGCAGATATTGCAATAAATACTGCAAAGGATTGGTTTAGAAAAAATCTTCGTTTTGTTGAGCCTGATAAGCATATAAATTATCAGGTGGAAATCAAAGAGGGCTCTGCTGAGCTGTCAGATATATTTAAAAGAGGTGAGTCAGTTCTTGGCGCAAATGATACCTCTGCTGCTGTCGGCTATGCGCCATTTACTGAGACAGAGAGGATTGTTCTTGATGCAGAGAGATATCTGAATTCAAAAGAGTTCAAAAATGGGTTTCCGGAGACAGGTGAAGATGTTAAGATAATGGGTATAAGAGAGAAGCAGAGGCTTCACCTTACAATTGCAATGCCTATGATTGATAGATTTATTGATAGAGAATCAGCATATTTTAAGAAAAAGAAGGAGATTAACAGCGTAATAGAGGAGTTTGTTAAAGGCAAGACCTCTGAAATTAAAAAAGTAAACATATATCTGAATACGCTTGATAAAAAGGGCAGGGGAATAGGCGGCATGTATCTTTCTGTGCTCGGCACATCAGCAGAGGATGCTGATTCTGGCCAGGTTGGAAGGGGGAACAGGGTGAACGGCGTTATCTCTTTGAACAGGCCAATGGGAACAGAGGCCGCAGCAGGTAAGAATCCTGTAAGCCATGTTGGGAAGATTTATAATATCCTTACGCATAAGATTGCAAATGATATTTATCAAAAGACAAAGGGCATAAAAGAGGTCTATATCTGGATGTGCAGCCAGATTGGTCAGCCGATTGACCAGCCAAAGATAATATCAGCGCAGCTTATATTAGAAAAGGGGGCCTCTTTTTCCGATATATCAAAGATGGTTGAAGAAATTGTTAATTTTGAGCTTGATAAAATAGGGGATTTCTGTAATGATCTGGCGCTCGGCAAATATTCTGTTTGTTAGGAGGAGATGAACATGTCAAAAGGCGACAAGAAGAAAAAAGAGGAAATGAGACGGGTACTGCATGAGAAAAGAGAGGCTGTAGTTAAAGAGATAGAAGAACATATCGGTTCTCATATGAGCACCGCATTGCTTCAGAAATTTGATTCAGCCCTTGATGACGGAGATATTTCTGTCCTTAGCCTTGGCGAAGGGATTGATTACAAGCTTCTTGAGATGAAATACAAAGAATATAAAAGCATTGCCGATGCATTCAGAAAACTTGACGCAGGGACATATGGAGCCTGTGAAGAGTGCGGCAATGAGATAGACGAGAAGAGGTTAAAGGTGATACCATTCGCCCGTCTCTGCATAGAATGCAAAAGGAAGCAGGAGGAGTTAGAGGAGATAGAGAAGGAGAGGGGACTGGAATAATTCATGAATAGGTCTTATATTACATATAAGACCTATTCTAAAATTTGTAGTCCTTTACTTCTGTTACCTCAAATACCCCTTCAAACTTATCTGCCTCAAGCAGAATCTTCTTTACCTTTCCCTGCCACATATCAATAAAGGCCTTGTGTTCTTCTTTTGAAGCAGTTCCGGAGACAACAAGCGGCATCAAGTCAGACATCCTTTCATCCGCTGGAATAGAGCTTGGATTATATGCAACCTTTACTGTTTTATTATTATCAGTCCTCTGGAAGATAAAGGCATTAAATTCACCATGCTCTTCATCAAAGACAAGTTTATTCCTTCTGACAAATCTTCCGCCAAGCCCTCCAAACCCTGTGATTGGAGCAGCACCTGTAATAAAGCTGATTACCTGCGATATCGGGCCGTAAGCCATGTCAAGCGGCCCGCCCAAAACAGCAACCCTTATCTCTCCGCGAACAGGTATCTCATTTCCGTAAAGCGCCTTTAATGCCTTGAGTGTAATCATATATGCGCCTGCAACAGCAGGGCATGAGTGTCCTGCGAGCTTTACTGCATCAGGGTATTTGAAAACAAATACCTCATCCTCTGACATTGCCCCAAGCGCTACTGCCAACGGGTCTTTTAATTTAATCTGCTCTGCCTTGTCAAAAAAATCCTGCAGCCATTTGCTTTGTCCTTCTGCCATGTTTGATCCTCCTGTTTTTAAATTAAGTTTATTATATATAGTTTTCTTTGAAAGTCAAAAATATTGTGCTATCATTATAACAATTAGCAGCAAGCAGATGATATGATTTAGTTCATATAGGCGGATTTTTTTCTTTTGTTAATTTATCTGCGATTACGAGCACCCGTAGGGTGCGTTGCAATCCCTCATGGGGATATTGATTATTTAGAAATATTCTTTTTTCAACAGCAGATATGCCGATATTTTAATAAAAACCCTTGATTATATGATTAACCAGTGATATAAGGTGTATAAAACAGAAAGTGTATAAAAACTTGTTATGAATCACAAAAGAATTAATCGAGATGTCTAAGAATAAAAATAGAAAAACTGGAGCAATTAAGCAATTTATAAATAAACATTCATGGGCTATAACATTTTTTGCATTTTTTATTGGTCTAATACTAGGGCCGGGCTCTTTATGGAAATATCTGGAGTATGGAATATCTGAACAAAAAAATATTCTTGAGCAGGTTAAAATTGAGAATGATCTACAAACAAATCTATTGGGACTTCAAGATCGTATTATAGGTAGTGTTAAAGAGTATATAGAAATCAGAGACAAGTATTATACTTATAAAAATGTAGAAGATAAAAAGGAAATCAAATATCAATTGAACACTGATTATAGCAAGATAAAATCACAGATGATAAAGCTTGTTAGTGATTATAATTCATTTGAAGCAAAACTTTCTATCTTAGAACAGCGCCAGCCTATTTTTTTTAATATTGCAGCGCTTATTCCTCCTCTCCCTCCAATATTAGATATTGATTATAAAAAACAGGCATTTGTTATTAATAAACAGTCAGATGAAGTTCTTCAAGGCGTAGAAGCAAATTTAAAGAATCTATTTAAACAATATAACCAGAAATATACCACTAATGAATAATTAACGATGAGATGATAGGCGAATAAGCGGGACGCTTCCTTTTTTTTAACATGATATGAGAACTTTTCTACTACAGAGTTGCTTCGTGCCAAGTAAAATTGAAAGGTATCATCCTGAAAAATTCAAAACGCTTTCCCCTCACTTAATCACTACCCTCTCCCCCTCCTTCACCCCTTCAACTACCTCCACATGCACATCGTCTTTTTCGCCTGTTTTAATCCTTTTCTTTTCCTTTTTGCCATTATTCAGAACATAAAGAAATTCTCCATTCTCATCACTCTTGACAGCCTTTTTAGGCGCTATTAAAGCATTCTCCTTTTCAAGAAAACAAGATGGTCGTGTCTTGAAATATAGGTCTTGTGAGTGCAAATAAACAACGGCTCTTGGGATGACCAGACCTTCACACCGAGCATGGCAACAAGGGAACAATTCAAGGAAATCAATATTTGTCTGGAGGTGAAGGATTGATTGTATGATTTATAATAATATGCTATAATTTTTTTGTTAGGTGGTGATAATTATGACTAAGACCATTCATGCAATATATAAAGATGGGTTGTTGAAACCCCTTGATCCTATTGAGGGGATAAAAGAGAACTCAGCGGTAGAGATAATCATCTCTATTAAAGAACAGCTGCCCCATTCTATCTTGCGGTTTGCTGGCATACTAAGCGAGGAAGATGCATATGCGATGAGCAAGGTAATTGAAGACGCGTTTGAAAAGGTAAACCCTTATGAATGGAAGGATTAGTCTTGACACGGAAAATTGAGGGGCATACCCCCGCTTAAAAATTCAAAATACTTTTCCCTCACTTAATCATCACCCTCTCTCCCTCCTT
>CAKKRA010000283.1 GCA_919902475.1 Nitrospiria bacterium | reverse complement strand
ATAAAGAAGGCTCCTTCATCCTCTATTTTCTTCCTCTTTTTTCTATTATAGACCCTCTTGTTCTCTTGTTTCTGACCCTCTTGTTTCCCTCCAGAGAGGGGGCAGGAGACAAGTCTTAGACGGGCTATCACTATACTGCTTGAACAGAATTTTCAAGAGGGTATACCTAATGCGGCAGTTAAACCGTAGCCCCGAAGGGCGTATCGGTCTTGAACTTCTTGTTCTCCCGAAGCGAAGAATGTTTTGCCCTGTGGCGCGCTTAATTTAGATGTTCCAAGTGGCGCTACGTTCATAGCGCGTCTACAGGAGCAAAAATTTTGCCTTAACTGCAAAGCACTCTGAGTATCCCAGATTCTCTTTCGTTCAAGTGTCCTTTAATCTCTGCGGGATTTTCCCAGCTCCACCAAAGGAAACTGCTCCTCCCCCCACGCCCTGTTCCTGCCTTGTCACCACGCACTTCGTTATTGCTGCATCTGAGGGTAAGCGTGGCTGTGACGGTGTTGGAGTTTGGCGGAATGTTGATCTCGGAAAAGGTGAGTTGTGTGTTGCCAGCGTAAATGGACGGTCTGATACGAGGAGGCGGAGGCCCTTGTGTGCCGACGATTTCCTGGTTAAGAGCAATACCATCGCGCTGTATGGTTGCTATTACAGTGTAATTTGCGTTGCTGCCATTAGCAATAGTTCCCGGACCCTCAATTGTTACGTTTGACACAAAAAAACGCGAGTCTCGCAATGGCGGGGAGCCTCCCAACCCCACCAAGAGTGGAGCGGTTAAAATAACTAAAACTAAACCAACTATTGCACTATACTTTTTCATTGTCCTTCCTCCTTTACGGCTAACAATTGATTATTTAATTTTCGCAAATGTAGCAGAATCAAAGAAGAAAGTAAATAAAAATTTACACAGCAGCAATGTGAGGACAACAATGATTTATCGCGTATAACTAACAGGCTGTTGAAAAAGTATCAATTCATGCTTTTGTTTGTCATTCCTGCGAAAGCAGGAATCCAGAATCTCTTGAATTTACAATACTCTGGATTCCCGCTAAAAACATGCGGGAATGACATTTTGAGTCCTTTTGTGGGTTTTTCAACAACCTGCTAAAGAATATCCCCGGCAACAGAAGCCCTCTGAGATGATTAACCTTGAAAGAGTTTTTTGGATTGACTATAATAATAAAAAAATGATAATATCTAAATTCAATGCTTGACCTAAAATTTGTAAGGGAAAACAGGGAAAAGGTAGTAAGCGAGATTAAGAAGAGGGGTATTGATTTAGACCTTGAAGACCTTATCCGCTATGATGACAAGAGAAAGGAATTTTCAAAGAAGGCGGATGAGTTAAAGGCAAAGAAGAATAAGGTCTCGGATGAGATTGGAAAGCTAAAGCGCGAAGGCAACGAGGATGTTGCAGAAGATAAAAGAGAGGAGATGAAGGGCATCTCCTATGAGATTAAGGAGCTTGATGAGAGGATAAAGAGGTGCGAGGATTCTATTGCTGAGATACTCCTTCTAATCCCAAATCTCCCTGATGCATCTGTGCCAGTAGGGGCTGATGAAACAGGGAATGTAGAAATCAAAAAATGGGGTGAGCCTACAAAGTTTTCCTTTGAGCCAAAGGCGCATTGGGATATTGGCGAAGCTCTTGATATAATAGATTTTGAGAGGGCAGGAAAGATAACAGGCGCAAGATTTGCGCTGTATAAAGGCGCTGCCGCGTTACTTGAACGTTCTTTGATAAGTTTTATGCTCAATCTCCATACAAGGGAGCATCGGTATAAAGAGGTATTGCCTCCCTTTATGGTAAACAGGGCAAGCATGACAGGCACAGGCCAGCTTCCGAAGTTTGAGAAGGAGCTGTTTAAGGTTGAAGGGGATGACTACTTTCTTATACCAACAGCAGAGGTGCCTGTAACAAATATACACCGCGACGAGATATTAGAGGGGGATAAGCTTCCTATATATTATACTGCTTATACGCCATGCTTCAGGCGGGAGGCAGGCTCTTATGGAAAAGACACAAGGGGTTTAATAAGGCAGCACCAATTTAATAAGGTAGAATTAGTAAAGTTTGCCAGGCCGGAGGATTCATATAATGAACTTGAATCTCTCCTATTAAATGCAGAGGAGGTGCTTAAAAGACTGAACCTTCCTTACAGGGTGATTGTCTTATGCACAGGCGACATGGGCTTTGCTGCGGCAAAGACTTATGATATAGAGGTATGGCTCCCGGGACAGAATAAATACAGGGAGA
>CAKKRA010000282.1 GCA_919902475.1 Nitrospiria bacterium | reverse complement strand
TGTAGAATATTATAAAACGCATCATCAGGAGCATCATCATAGCTGCTGCTGATACGAAAAATTAAATAACGATTAAACGGTATCAAAGACAGGCGAAGGTTAGTTTTAAATATTTTGCACTAATAATAAATTTATTATTTCTATACTGTTGTTAACCTTCCTTGCTCTTGATACCTAAATTTGGCTGACTACATGGATTGCCAATGCAGGCTGCACAGATCAAGAAAATGTCTTCATCTGTGTAATCGTATTTCAAAATCTGTGTAATCAGATTTAGGAGGATTATCAATGTCAGAAACAACAAAACCAAAAAAAGAAAAGCTGCCGAGACAGTCAATGCCGCATCAGGACCCTATGGTCAGGAGAAGAAACTTTGATGAGGTGGCGCTCGGCTATACAGAGGAATTAGCATTAGCAGAGGTAACAAGGTGCATCCAGTGCAAAAATCCAACATGCATTCCAGGGTGCCCTGTTGAAATAGACATCAAAGGCTTTATACATTTAATAGCTGAAAAGAAATATGTTGAGGCAGCCCATTTAATAAAGGAAAAGAGCTTTCTGCCAGCAGTCTGCGGCAGGGTCTGCCCTCAGGAAGATCAGTGCGAGAAGGTCTGTGTTATCGCAAAAAAACAGACGCCTGTTGCAATCGGGAGGCTTGAAAGGTTTGTTGCAGATTATGAGGCTTCACATGGAGAAGCAATGCTCCCTAAACTCCCCCCTTCAACAGGAAAAAAGATTGCTGTTGTAGGCGCCGGGCCTTCTGGATTAACAGTTGCCGGAGACTTAATAAAGCTCGGGCATAAGGTTACAGTATTTGAGGCCCTGCATGAACCGGGCGGCGTTCTTGTTTACGGTATACCAGAGTTCCGCCTGCCAAAATCAATTGTAAAGCGTGAGGTAAATTTTCTTAAAAAAATAGGCGTTGAATTTAAATTAAACTATGTTATTGGCAAGATAAAAACAGTAGATGAATTATTAGGAGCTGACGGCTATGACGCAGTGTTTCTTGGAAACGGCGCCGGCCTTCCAAAATTTATGGGCATACCCGGAGAAAACCTAAACGGCGTATATTCTGCAAATGAATATCTTACAAGGGTCAATCTGATGAAGGCATATAAGTTCCCTGAATATGATACACCTATTATTAAAGGCAGAAGGGTTGCTGTAGTAGGCGGCGGCAATGTTGCAATGGATGCTGTAAGAACAGCATTAAGGCTTGGCGCTGAAGAGGCAATGATAATCTACAGACGTTCCGAAGAAGAGATGCCTGCAAGAAAGGAAGAGGTAGAAAATGCCCATGAGGAGGGCGTTATATTCAAAAATCTTACAAATCCAGTAAGAATAATCGGCAATGACAAAGGCTGGGCATCTGCATTAGAATGCTTAAAAATGGATCTCGGCGCACCTGATGAATCAGGCAGGAGAAGCCCTGTTCCGATAAAAGGCTCTGAGTTTCAGATACCTGTAGATGTAGTAATTATTGCAGTTGG
>CAKKRA010000281.1:1210-8796 GCA_919902475.1 Nitrospiria bacterium | reverse complement strand
ACAGCTATAATAATAAAAATAATCCCCTTTTTAAAACCCTGATCCTCTGTCTGCCGTAAATCCTCTTCCAGAGCCATCTTGCCTCCTTTAAACACAAATTCCAATCTCAAAATCCCAAACACTAAACAAATTCAAATATTAGAAATTCAAAATCCAAAACTATTTTGAACATTTGAGTTTTGTATTTTGATATTGTCTAGAAATTAGATATTAGAGTTTAGAATTTTTAGTCTATTTATATCTCTTTACCTCAAACCTGTACAGTTCAACAGGTTCATCTTCATAAATACCTGCCTTACTCCTTGCTATATCAATCTGCTCCTCAACTGTATCAACACCCTCTATGTCAGGAAGGAGCAGTCCCTTTCTTATCCCGCATTTAACAATTACGCCGTATCTCTTTGGGTCAAGCCCTTCTGGTCCTGCTATCTTTTCCGGCTCTGTTAGCACATCTACTGAATAATCTATCTCCTCCAACTCAGATAGCCCAACAGGCTGAAACCGCGGGTCTCTTGTTGCAGCAGAGATGGCATTGTGTATAACCTCCTCTGCAATATTTTTCGCTGTCGGAGCAAATGTTCCTATGCACCCCCGCAACTGCCCACTTTTCTTTAATGAAACAAAAACACCTGCCTGTCCTTTCATCTCCTCTGCCAAATCATCAGGCGGCTTGATAATCCTCCTGTTTTTTATGTATTCCTTTATAGCGTCTTTTGCTAATTTTACAAGGGGATGAGATTCTTTTCTCATAAATGGGAGGTCTTACAAATCCCGCGTTATAGCATAGTTTGCAACTGCCATGAGCGCCTGTTTTGGCGTAGAGTCTTCATAGCATGACATCTCCTGCTTTGCGGTCTTTATATATCCCTTTGCCTTTGTCAGGGAGTAATTTATGGAATTGTATTTTTTAAACAGCGTCTGGATAAATTCAAGGTCTTCATCTCTGATTTTGCCTTCCTTTATAATTCTGTGAATTAGAGGTTTTTCTGCATCACTGCAATTCTTTAGGAGGTGTAAAAGGGGAAGGGTGATTTTACCCTCTGAAAGGTCTTTTCCAAGTGTCTTGCCAAGCCTCTCTTTGGCTGCAGTATAGTCTAATGTATCATCCGTAAGCTGAAATGCCATCCCTATATTCCAGCCGATTCTTGTGAGGCTGTTTTTCCCTTCCTCAGACACATCGCTTATAACCCCTGCAAGCCGGCATGTTGCTGCAATAAGGATTGCTGTTTTAGAATCAATTATCTTAAGATATTCATCTTCTGAAATATTAATGTCAGCAGTCTTTGAAAGCTGCAGGAGCTCACCCTCAGACATTTTCTTAGTGGTTGTTGAAAGAATTTCATTGACCTCCTGATTTTTTAATGTAACTGCCTTGTATAATGCCTTTGAATACATATAATCGCCGACTAAGATGCTCGCCTGATTTCCCCATATTGAACGCGCTGCCGGCTGGCCTCTTCTTACATCAGCCTCATCAACAACATCGTCGTGTAAAAGGGTCGCTGTATGGATGAACTCAACTACGCTTGCAAGAATAATATCATCTGCGCCGTGATAATCGCAGAGCCTTGAGCAGAGTATCATCAAAAGAGGCCTGAACCGCTTGCACCCGCCTTTTAAGAGGTGATAGCCCACATCATTTATTAAAGAGACCTCTGAGTCTAAGTCCTCAATAATCTGCGCCTCAACCCTCTTAAAGTCTTCTCTATATATGTCCCATACATCTGATATAGTGTTTATTGGCTTTTCATGCAGCTTCATAGTCTTACAATGTTAGGATACTACGCCATTTTTGTCAAGCCATTTTTTCCATTTGACATTTCAGCTATCGTATGTTAAAAACAGATAAAACTCCTAAAAATAAGGGCAATTCAGACAATGCATGACTTTAATTACAAAGGCGAGGAGCTGTTCTGCGAAGGTGTATCAATTGCAAAGATTGCAGAGGATATAGGAACGCCATTTTACCTCTACAGCCACAGGACGCTGACAAATCATTTTAAACATTTTGACGAGGCATTCTCCGGCATACCGCATATTATCTGCTTTGCTGTTAAGGCAAATCCCAACATTTCCGTGTTAAGGCTTTTTGCTAATGAGGGCGGCGGCGCAGATATTGTATCAGGCGGCGAACTCTTCCGCGCTTTAAAGGCAGGGGTTCAGCCAGAAAAGATTGTATATGCAGGCGTTGGAAAGACCAATGATGAGATACATGCTGCCTTATATGCAGGCATTTTAATGTTCAATGTTGAGTCTTCTGAGGAGCTTAAAAAGATAGATGAGATAGCAGGCAGGATCGGCGTCAAGGCAAGGATTGCATTAAGGGTGAATCCTGATATTGACCCAAAGACACATCCGTACATCTCAACAGGCCTGAAGAAAAACAAGTTTGGCATACCCATTGAGGAGGCATTAGAGTGCTATCAGGTTGCAACAGGGCTCTCTAATGTTGAGATAGTCGGCATCCATAAACATATCGGCTCGCAGCTTACAGAGATTTCCCCATTTGTAGATGCCTTAAAAAGGATACTCCAGCTTGCAGATAATCTGAAAAAAGAGGGGATAAATATAAAATACATAGATGTCGGCGGCGGGCTTGGGATTACATATAAAGATGAAGAGCCTCCTGCGCCAAAGGAGCTTGCAAAGGCAATCGTGCCTTTGATAAAGGGCAAGAAGATGGATTATACATTAATCTTAGAGCCCGGAAGGGTTCTTGCTGGCAATGCAGGCATACTTGTAACAAAGGTTTTGTATCTTAAAAAGAGCGGGAGAAAGAATTTTGTGATTGTGGATGCAGGGATGAATGATTTGATAAGGCCGAGCCTTTACAGCGCGTATCACAATATAATCCCTGTGCGCAAGAAGGCCATAAAAAAGTTTAAAGCAGATATTGTCGGCCCGATATGCGAATCAGGGGACTTTCTTGGAAAGAACAGGGATATAGAATGTGAGCAGGGAGATTTCCTTGCTGTGATGAGCGCTGGAGCATACGGCTCATCCATGTCATCAAATTACAATTCAAGGCCATTGATTGCAGAGGTGATGGTAAAAGGCAGGGATTATCATGTTATAAGAAATAGGCAGAATTATGAGGATATGCTTATAAAAGAGGAGGTGCCGTCATTTCTGAGCTAAAAAAGAAGATACCTTTTACAAAGCTGTCAGGCACTGGCAATGACTTTATTATTATTGATAATAGAAAAGGCATTCTCAATGCAGATGATATAAAGGACTTTATAATCAATGTGTGCAGGAGAAGATTCTCTGTTGGCGCAGACGGACTTATACTGATTGAAAATTCTGACAAGGCGAACTTCAAATGGCGGTACTTTAATGCTGATGGAAGCGAGGCAGATATGTGCGGCAATGGAAGCAGATGCGCTGCAAGGTTTGCCTATGTGAATAAGATTGCAGGAAAGCAGATGTCCTTTGACACAAAGGCAGGTATAATAAAGGCAGAGCTAAAGGGCAAGAGTGTTAAAGTCCAGCTTACACAGCCGAGGGACTTAAGGCTTGATTTTAATGTGCCTTTAGAAGGTGCAAATCATCAGGCATGCAGTTTAAACACCGGTGTTCCCCATGTTGTCTATTTTGTAAAGGACATTGAAAACGCCGATGTCTTTAATACAGGAAGAAGGACAAGAAACCATGAGCTGTTTCAGCCTGCTGGCACAAACGCAAACTTTGTTAAGGTTGCGGGAACTCATAAATTAAAGATAAGGACATATGAGCGCGGTGTTGAGGACGAGACCTTAGCGTGCGGCACAGGCTCTGTTGCTGCTGCCTTGATTGCCGGCGCAAAGGGCCTTGTGGCATCCCCAGTTTCTGTATTAACAAAAGGCGGCATGACATTAAAGGTATATTTTGACTGGGATGGCAAGGAATTCTCCAATGTATTTTTAGAAGGAGAGGCGAGGATTATATATACAGGGAAAATATGTAAGGAAGCATGGATGTAAGGAGGGATTAAGATGTTTAAGGGTTCAATGGTGGCAATTGTAACGCCATTTAAAAATGGAAAGGTAGATGAAAAGGCTTTAGGAGATTTAATAGAGTTTCAGATATCAAATGGCACAGATGGTATTGTGCCTTGCGGCACAACTGGCGAGTCAGCAACGCTTTCATACGAGGAGCACAACCGTGTAATAGAATTTACAGTTGAGGCAGTTAAAGGAAGGGTGCCTGTTATTGCCGGCACTGGCTCAAACAGCACAGATGAGGCAGTAATGCTCACAAAGCATGCAAAAAAGGCAAAGGCAGATGCAGCGCTTCTGATAACGCCATATTATAACAAGCCTACACAAGAGGGGTTATACAGGCATTATAAAAAGATTGCAGAGGATGTTGATATACCGCTTGTCCTATACAATGTCCCCGGGAGGACAGGCGTGAATATGCTCCCGCAAACAGTTGCAAGGCTGTCAGAGATAAAAAATATAGCTGCAATAAAAGAGGCAACAGGCTCATTACAGCAGATAAGCGAGACCATACAGCTCTGCGGGGATAATATCGCAGTCTTATCCGGCGATGACTTTACTGCGCTTCCCACTTATGCTGTAGGCGGCAAGGGCGTGATATCTGTTACAGCAAATATCATACCAAAGGATATGTCTGCAATGTGGGATGCATTTGAAAAGGGAGATTTAAAAGAGGCGAACAGGCTGCACTATAAAACATTTAGTCTGCACGGCCTGATGTTCTGCGAGACAAATCCGATCCCAGTAAAGACAGCTTTATCATTAATGGGAAAATGCACAGCAGATTTTCGTCTTCCGCTCTGCCAGATGTCAGATGCAAACTTAGAGAAGCTGAAAAATGGATTAAAGGAATACGGGCTGATATCATAAAAATATTTCACCCTCCCCTTTATCCCCTCCCATCAAGGGAGGGGAAACAATAATGTTCCCTCTCCCCTTGCGGGAGAGGGTTAGGGTGAGGGGTGAGAGGAAAACTACCATGGTCAAGACAATAGTAAACGGCGCAGCAGGAAGGATGGGCTCAAGGATAATAGCGCTTATTCAGGAGACAGACGGTATCAGCCTGTCAGGCGCAATAGAAAGACAGGGGCATCAGTCTGTTGGAAAGGATGCCGGCGAGTCTGCTATGTGGGGGAAGGTGGGCATATCCATTACAGACAACCTTTCCAAGATAATTGATGATTCAGAGGTTGTTATTGAGTTTACTATGCCAAAATCTACAATTGAAAATCTCAGGATAGCCTCAATAAGAAAGATACCATTTGTTATTGGAACAACAGGTTTTTCAAATGATGAATTAGAAGAGGTAAAAGGGCTTACAAAAACCATTCCTTGTGTAATGGCGCCTAATATGAGCGTAGGCGTGAATCTTGTGTTCAAGACCATTGCTGACATTGCGAAGATACTCGGCGATGATTATGATATTGAGATAGTAGAGGCGCATCACAGATTTAAAAAGGATGCGCCGAGCGGAACTGCGTTAAAGATGGCAGAGGTGATTGCAGAGGCATTGAACAGAAATCTCAAAGAAGTAGGCATCTATGCACGGCATGGCATAATAGGCGAAAGAAAAAAGAGGGAGATAGGCATACAGACTGTGCGTGCTGGAGATATTGTCGGCGAACATACAGTCATCTTCGGCGGAATGGGCGAGCGCATAGAGGTTACGCACCGCGCGCACACAAGGGACAATTTTGCAAGGGGCGCAATCCGCGCTGCAAAGTGGGTGGTAAAGCAGAAGCCAGGGCTTTATAGTATGATGGATGTGCTTGGATTAAAATAACGAAAGGAGAAAACCTATATTGAAAGTTAAAGTGGAACGGGCAGAAAGGATAAAGAATCTTCCACCATACCTCTTTGCCTCTATTGACAAGATGAAGCAGGAGGCAGTTAAAAAAGGCATTGATATAATAAATCTCGGCATAGGCGACCCGGATATACCAACGCCGCCAAATATAGTAAAGAGGCTGCAGGAGGCAGTTAAGAACGAAAAGTATCACCAGTATCCATCCTATGAAGGCCTGCTCATTTTCAGGCAGGCAGTGGCAGACTGGTATAAAAGCAGATTCAATGTAAAACTAAATCCGGAGGATGAGGTCCTGACACTCATCGGCTCTAAAGAAGGCATAGGGCACTTTCCGTTTGCATATATAAATTCCGGTGATATCGCGCTTGTTCCGAGCCCTGCATATCCGGTTTACAGCGCAGGGACCCTTTTTGCAGGCGGCCAGCCATTCATCATGCCCCTTAAAAAAGAGAATAATTTTCTGCCTGACTTAGATGCCATACCAAAGGATATTGCAAAAAAGGCAAAAATCCTGTTTATAAATTATCCTAACAACCCGACATCTGCAATAGCAGAAAAGGATTTCTACAATAGGGTGATTGATTTTGCAGTAAAGAACAACATTATTGTTGCGCATGATGCAGCATATTCAGAGATATATTTTGACGATTACAAGCCAATTAGCTTTCTTGAGGTGGATGGCGCAAAAGAGGTCGGCATAGAATTCCATTCCCTTTCAAAGACCTATAATATGACAGGCTGGAGAATAGGATTTGCGGTAGGCAATAAAGAGATAATCTCTGCATTGGGAAAGGTGAAAAGCAATCTTGACTCAGGCGTATTTGAGGTGGTTCAGGAGGCAGGCATAGAGGCCATGACATGCGACCAGTCTATTGTAGAAGATATCAGAAAGGTGTATCAGGAGAGGCGCGATGTCCTTGTTGCAGGATTAAAGTCTTTGGGCATAGAGTTTGAAATACCAAAGGCAACCTTTTATGTGTGGCTCAGGACTCCTAAGGGCTTTACATCAGCAGATTATACAGCGCATCTTTTAAACAAGGCAGGCATTGTAACAACACCAGGCAACGGCTTTGGAGATGATGGAGAGGGCTATGTGCGCATTGCCTTAACTGTAAAAAAGGAGCGGATGTTAGAGGCAATTGAGAGGATGAAGAAACTGTGAATGAAAATAATCCCCCCATCCCCCCTTTAGTAAAGGGGGGCGAGGGGGGATTTAAAAAGAAGGCATATCTTGGCATAGGCTCAAACATAGGCGACAAGATTGAAAACTGCAAAAAGGCAATTGAGCTTTTAAAAGAGAACCCTCAGATAAAGGCTACAAAGATTTCAGATTTCTATGAAACAGAACCAGTCGGCTATAAAGAGCAGGAATGGTTTGTAAACTGTGCTGTTGAAATAGAAACAGATTTAAATCCTCAGGAACTCCTTTTGCTCTGCCATGCAATTGAATCAGAACTCGGCAGAGAGAGAAAGATAAAATACGGCACCCGAATAATAGACCTTGATATACTCCTATACAATAATGATATAATAGATACAACAGAGTTAAAGATACCGCACCCGGAGATGCACAAGAGAAGTTTTGTATTAAAGCCCTTATCAGATATTGCGCTTGATGCTGTTCATCCGGTGCTAAAGAAGAAAATTGCAGGCCTTACGGTTGCTATTACTGAGAAAGGTATTGTAAAAAAGATAAAGTAATACAGACGTATTAAATCCTATTATGATAAAGTAGTGTTAATTAGTTTTAAAATCCCCCTTAATCCCCCTTTTTCAAAGGGGGAAACTTTCCCCTCTAT
>CAKKRA010000281.1:0-1200 GCA_919902475.1 Nitrospiria bacterium | reverse complement strand
GGGGATAAAGGGGTGTGTTCCCCTCTTTGGAAAAGAGGGGTTAGGGGAGATTTAATTAATGTGAGGGAATAAGCAGAATATTATGGATGGTAAATATATTGTAATAGAAGGCCCGATAGGCGTTGGCAAGACAAGCCTTGCAACACTATTATCAAAAGAGCTGAATGCAAGGCTGATTCTTGAAAAGGCAGAGGAGAATCCTTTTCTCACAAGCTTTTATAAAGACCAGCAGCGGCATGCCTTTCAGACACAGATATTCTTTCTAATGTGCAGGTATAAGCAGCAGCAGGAGCTTGCACAGCAGGACCTCTTTAAAAGAACAACAATATCTGACTATCTCTTTGATAAGGACAGGATATTTGCATATCTGAATCTTAATGAAAACGAGCTCGCCTTATACGAGCAGATTTTTAATCTCCTTGATGCACGGATAACAAAGCCAGATTTGGTGATATACCTTCAGGCAGAGGTGGGTATATTGCTTGAGCGGATAAAGAAACGCGCAAGGGAGTATGAAAAGGAGCTTCCAGGCAAGTATCTTGAGGACCTAAACGAGGCTTACAACCACTACTTCTTCCAGTATTCTGAGAGCCCCCTGCTTGTAATACAAACAACATCCATAGATTTTGTAAAGAGCCGCGCAGATTTAGACGACCTGATAAAGCAGATTACCTTAATGAAAAAAGGGACGCAGCATTATATACCATTGAGTTCAAGATAAACCTCCAGCCAAATAATCCGCCAATGCATTTTTTCCCTTGCAAGACAGAAGAAAAGCGCCTGTTCCGATTTTTATATTTGTCTTGAAGCAGACTTTGTCATGGGTGTAGACCAGACCATGCTTGCTTCCCTAAATATTTCATCTCAGACTGCACTCCACAGCCTTTATGGCATCAGCGGCCGAACTCGTTATACCGCCTGTATAGCCTGAACCTTCGCCTATCGGGAACAGGTTTTTTATATTTACTGACTCATATTTTTCGCTGCGTTTAATTCTTAAAGGGCAGGAAGTTCTTGTTTCTGCGCCTAACAATATCGCATGATCTGAAACAAATAATGGATAATCCTCTTTCCATTTATTAAATGCGGTTAAAAACGTCTCGTTTACAAATGCCGGGAAAATTTCATTCATATTAACTGATACTGCCCCCATCTTATACGAATTTTCATTTAAGTCAACAGAGATACTCCCGCATAAAA